>JAIRZB010000111.1 GCA_031267435.1 Puniceicoccales bacterium
GACGCAGATCAATTTCACGTTCTTATCGGTGATGGAATTATTACCCATCTCCAGCATTGACAGAGACGTCTGTGTGAGCCCAATCTGCTTGCCGAAATCAATTTGACTTAATTCAAGAGCGTTTCTAATTTCTCTTATTCTATGCCGCATAGTATTTCTCCTTTCATTGTGGCATAGGATACCACCATAATGATGAAAAATCAACCTTAATCATCATCGTGCTAATAATCCAAGTGAACCACATTAGACTTGCCTAGGGGGCTTTGATATGATATTATTTGGATGTTGCATTACTACCATTGGGATGTGATGAAAAATGTCTAAAATGTCCAGTGCTGATGAGATACTAGAGATTTTTAAGAACCTTTCACCTGAGAATCAACAGACCTTGCTAATGTATGCCAGGGTGGCACATACTGCAGAGAATTCGGTCAGAAAATCTGTGGAACGTGCGCTTGGGCAAGTGGAAAAAGCATCGTCGGATGAGTTACAGTAAGTTTTCTTTTTTCGATGAGGAGCTGGTGCTAATGGGAAATGTATATTGAAGCGAAAACTATATAGCATATTCAGTTTTTTAAAGCTAAAAAACAAGGAGGGCTTTGAAATGAATTTTTCAACACGGGTGAGAGGGACATTTTTTCTGATCGTATTGACACTGTTTTTTTCTGGCTCCACGGTCGCGAGTGCAGCGGAATATAGCTTGAATATTTTACCTACTTTGGACAGCATAGGGAAAAAACTTACCCTAAAATTCACTTTCCAGGTTGATGGAAAAGACGATTCCCCATTCGCCGGCCTGAGTGAGGAAGATTTCAATGATTTTTCAGAATATTCTTACATTGAATATGCCTTGGCTCAGTCAGATATAAACGGCACAGAAGGCGGAACTGGGAGGATGCTAGAGTCAAAAACTTCGATATTTACCGAAGATAGCATAACAGCAGAATTCGAAGATGAAGCGGTATTTGAGGAAGGGTATTATTTAACTAAAGGGTTTGACCTGCGAATCAACTCAGATGCTTTCAAAGCTCTTCCAGAGGCAGAGCAGGAGGCTTTTTTCTATAAGCATTTAGATATTCTCGCGAAATTTTTTGATACATATGCAAGTAGTAATCGGCAACCTTTGTTAATTCACATTACGAAACCGGAAGAGAAACCCATTGATCCTCCTGACGAAAAGCCTGATGAGACCTCAGACAGAAATAATGGAGGCGGCGGATGTAATGTCGGGTTTCTTGCTTTAGTGTTAATGATTCTTCCATTAAGCATACAAAAGGAGAAAAATAAGAAATGAGATTATCAAATACTATAATAGCCATATTATTGCTAGTTTTTATGTTTACAGAAAAGGGAGTTGCAGAGCCTAAACACGAAATATTTACAAATAGTGTAGTTAAAGTAGCTGAAGATTTCATAAAAAATAAATCATACATTGATGAAGATGATGAATTTATTGAAAATATAGACGGTGAAGATAACGGTGAATACGTCCATATGAGAGTATGGAAAGATGAAAAATCTTTAGTAATTCGTTACTACTTCGACGATACTTGGAAGGAAGGATTTATCGTCAATTTTTGGACAATTGATCCAAAATTAATTTTTGCGTCTGGATTAAAAATAGGTGCCCCTCTTTCTGAACTGGAGTCTTTTTATGGCGAAGAAGAAGATTTTTCTCACGTTGATGACCCTGACAAGCCGACTCAATTTTACTCTTACATGGAAGGATCGTCGGTGACATTCAAATTGGAGAACGGCGTAATAAAATCAATCAACTATGCAGTAAATTTTCCTTTAACTAGCAGAATGATATCGTACATTGCTGCGGTTCGGGATATTGACACTCCTGTTGAGCAACCCACCTCCCAACCAGCCTTAGCATTTGATTATCAAGGCTCAGCCGAAGACTTGGTGAGCGCGTTTAGAAATAATGCCTATGCTGCAGAAGAAAAATACGTGGGTAAAAAAATAATAATTAATGGGCTTATAGACAGGATTGAAAGAAGCGACGATGGCAACCCAATTATTTCCATCAAAATTTATGAGCCAATAGACTTTTTTGGTGGTGTTGCAGGCCTTTATAACAGAACAGACAGTGGTAATCGTGTTGTGTGTCTGCTCAATAGTAGTGAAAAGAGCAAAGTTGCTAAATTAAGAAGAGATAGGAATGTATTTATAATTGGGATTTGCAAGGGGATAGGGAAAATGAATTCTTTGATTATGGATAATTGTGCAATAGTAGAAAAAAGGGATTGAGAAATTAATATAAACTTAGCTTCTGAGTTATATTTTTATAGAAAGAGAGGTTGTGTAATGGCTGATTCATTGATAACGTATAATTATAATGTGTCAGAATCCAAGTTACGAGAACTAATTAGACAGCATGAAACGTTTTGCGTACAGGCAAGAAGCAAAGAGGAAGTTTTTAATCTTTGTTCAAATATTGATGAATATATAACCCAAGAAGGACTACGCGCACGTGTTTATACTAAAGGGCGTGTAGTGGCAGGATTATTGGGCTCTGTCGTCGGACCTGCAGTATTGGCGGGAATTGTAGCACATAATTTATGGACTTATAATCCAGATTATGAAATTGCTCGTAATATAATCACTAATACAGTAGATGTTGTATATAAAAAGCTGTCTCCTAGTGGTTAAATTTAATGTTAAAAGGTATAATAGTTATAAATCTATAAAATTATTAATTTTGTATATTAACTAGAAAATCCTAAAAAAGGAGCAAGTTAAAATTCAGCTCCTTTTTTTAGGAAGAATAGTGCATAAAAATCCGTAACTACTCAAAGTAAATAACTGTTATAGCGTTTTGTATGACTTTTTGTCTGTAAAATAGTGATATTTAAAGCATTTAAATATCGCTATTATTATGACATGAATAAAAATGATAATTAACGGTAAATTTTTGAGAAAAAGATATCACATGGGAGAAAACATTGGACTAATATATTCCTAATAAAACAGAGGAGTGTGTCTCAGAATGCCCACTGCATTAGTGAAAAAATGCCCTAAATGTGGTAGAACTAAACCATTAAGTGAATTTTATCATAACTCTACTAGCCCTGATATGCATGGAGGAATATGTAAAAACTGTCAATTGCGTGTAAACGAGCAAAGAACAAAAAACAAAGAATAAAAGGGAAGACCATAATGACTGATAATGAAAAAAGTAAATGTCATGCAATAATTCATTCTGCTTCAGTGGCGGCAGGCGCGGCTGGAGCCGGGTTAGCACAAATTCCGGGCTCTGATAATGCTGTGATTACCCCGATACAAGTGGGAATGATTCTTGGATTAAGCAGAATATTCGGCAAATCATTGACTGAAGGAGCTGCTTTATCGTTTCTTGCAGAAACGGTTGCAACTATGTTGGGTCGGACAGTGGCTAGAACTATTACGCAACTACTAATTGGTTGGATACCAGGAATAGGCAATACCGTAAATGCTACAACTGCTGCTGGATTTACTGAAGCTATGGGCTGGGTGGTTGCCAATCAGTTTGATGAAGAAAGAAAAAAACAAGAAGCGTGAAGCAAATAATTTCTTCCTAGAAACAAGTAAGGGAAAAAAATGAACGACGCGCAATAATTTTTTTTTTACGTGCGAATGCTGGAGACGGGTTTTCTTACCATAGTGGTACTGCAAACTTCACAGGAAACCCGTCTATAGGTAATCTTTTACTGCTAATTAACGATAATACTACAACGTCTCCAGGTACCGACAATAAAAATAGCAGTGATGGCTCCAATGCTGGAATTGGCGGAATGGTGACATTGTTTACGGTTGTGCTGTTTTGCGCTTTGAGAATGCTCGGATATCTGTAAAATCCGACCAATCAGAAAAAAATGTGAGCTTTTTTTTTGTTTCTGTCGTTTTTTCCCCCTCTTTTGAAATTTGCTCACCTTATTGGTTCTGAAGGCTGTGTAGATTGCCACGGCAAGAAAAACCCTATCGGAGAACATTTTGACCACTTCTAGCCCTGCTGTTTCTCTCAATGCTGTAAACAAATCTCTCTCTCTTTCTAATCTTCAAGCATCATCAAAATAACCAATGTTCCGATAAAATCAGCAAAGAAATATTTCATTGCCAATCACACCCTTTCGACCCGACTCTACCCAGCTTTCATCCGTATCAATGGAGAAATTTTTGATGGAAGGTTCAAAATTCGGGTGGACGGGTGGACGGGTGGAAATTTTCGTATTTTGGGCTCGAAAATGCGAAAAATAAAAATTCAACCCGCCAGTTCGAAGCTGGAATTTGGTAAAGAAGTCTTTTGTTCGTTCACGGATTGTCTTTGGGCCAAGTTGGATTGAGAAGTCTATCATAGAGGGATATAATAGGGAAAACAAGGTATTCATCCAAGGAGGAAACCATGACAGACGAATTGGAATATCTCTGTAGGAAGTGTCCGCAACTGAAAAAATTGCGCAAAATACAAGAAGACAGCGGGCTGAATGAGAATCAATGGCGTTTCGTAATGCAATTGTTTGTCAATGCCGGGCGTATTTCGCTTGCGAGAGATTTTTCGAGTCTGTCAGGAAAGCATGATTACAGGAGCGACGAATATATTGATACCCTTGCCACGCAAAGACCAGGTAAGGATGTTTACTGTGCTGAATTAGGCTGTTCCGAGGCCGATATGACAGGTACAAAAGGCAAAAAAAGCTGTTTCAAAGAACTTGTTCGTGATCTTAAAGGAGAGGTTATTAACTCCCCAGCCTCGAAAATTGCCTATGACAAAAATGAAAAAGAAGAGGCAGGAATCTTCTATGAAGAGGATGAGAAAAAGAAAGGCGTGTTTCATTATGCGGGGATCAATCATAATATCTACGCCAAACATATCCTAAACAACTACAAATTGCTGATCCAAGAAAGCGGAAAATATTACTTGTACAAAAATAATTGCTGGAAGCCAATCAGCGATATGAAGCTCGAAAGAATCTTGAGGTTCTTTTTTCACAAATTTGAGCCAGGAAGTTGGAATACCTCTCTCGCGAATAGATATATGAGCGTTCTGCGCAATGAATGCTGGGACATGGACGATGTATTTCCCTCCGAAAACTATATCAACGTGAAGAATGGCTTGCTAGACTTGAGAGATTTTACGCTCAAGCCGCACGACAGTAAAATATTCACCACAAATCAAATACCTGTTGTCTGCGACACAGAAAAGTATTCCAAGGACGAAAAAACCGACCCCAAAGACAAAAACGGACCCAAAAACAAAAAAACCAACTCCAAGGACGAAAAAAACGATCCCACAGAACTCTGCCCTGCGTTCATGAAATTTCTTGACACAATTTTTGCCGACCGCAAGGAGAAAACGAAAGTGAAGCTCACGAATTTTATTCAGGAAATGATGGGGTACTGTCTTTCCAACAGCGTGAAAGCGCACAAATTTTTCTTCCTTGTAGGTGATGGCAGCAATGGGAAAAGTGTTTTGTGTGATGTCCTGACGGAACTTGCCGGAGGAGTGGAAAACGTCAGCAACGTTGCGCTGAGAAATTTTAGCAAACAATTTGCCTTGGCGCAAATCATGGACAAAACGCTTAATATCTCGACAGAAAACGAAATAGAAGGCAACCTCGACACGCAGACGTTGAAGGCCATTGTTTCAGGCGAGGCAATGCAAATAGAAGAGAAATTCAAAATGCCCATTTCCCACAGGCCGACGGCGAAATTGATCTTCGCGGTCAACACGTTGCCCAAAACAAATGATTCGTCGTTCGGCTTTGGAAGAAGAGTCATTTGCATTCCCTTCAACATACGTTTTGTTGAAGGCAAGCCGAAAAACGACAGTGAAAAAGAAGCTGACCCTAATCTGATCGATAAGCTCAAAGGAGAAAAAGAACTTGCTGGCATCTTCGAATTTGCTATAGCTGGACTAAAAAGGCTAAAGGACAGGGATTACAAATTTGTAATCCCTAAAGTTGTGAGAAAGGCAACGGAAGAGTATGAAGCAATGAACGATCTATATTTGGCGTTTGTGCGGGAGTGTGTCATAGCTGCCCCTGAAGCCAACAAAGAGGTGACGCAGCAGGATCTTTTGGAAACTTTTCAGGAATGGTGCGCACAGGAAGGTTGGACCAAAGAAAGAAACGTGGCAACCAAACCTTTTATGAGAAAATTCAGAAAAGCCATGAAGAAAGCGCAGATTGAATTCAAGGAAGAAACGCATAATAATAAGGAATACCCTATTTCTGAAATCAGGTTCAGTGAACGGGGAATAGAATTGTGGGAGAAGACGTCTAGAGGGAGGAGTAGTTCACGGTATCGTCCTGTTAGAACGTTTGAAGACCTGGAAGACGACGATGAATTGCAAGTGTAAAGATTGTTTGTGGCAAAAGAAAAAGTATTCAAAAATGAATTGGACGAAAAAAGGTAAAGAGATGGGGAGAAATTGGACAAAACTCAACCCGTCAACCCGACAATCCGAAACGTAAACGAGGAGAAAAAAATTTATGCGCGTTTATGGATTCAAAGTGGGTGAAGTCGGGTTGAAAAGGCAATAAATAAAAACAAAGAATGAGGCAGTTACGTCTTGTAAAAAATCTAAACGGGCAAGAGTTTGATTCTCTTTTGAAGGAATTGTACTCTAGGTTAGCTGAATAACCATCCATCTCTACATAGCAATCGCAGGCTCTTTGCGCTAAAATATGCAAAGGAAAGGAAGATGGTTGAGATAAAAAAACTGCGACTGTACTTGGAAACGACCGTATTTAATTATTATTTCGATACAGACCGAAATGGACACGAAGATACAGTCAAGTTGTTTGAAGCAATTGGGGCAGGGAAATTTGAAGGCTATACGTCGAGATATGCTGTTTCTGAAATTGAAATGACAACGGAACCGAAGTGCAGTAGAATGTTGGATCTCATTACAAAATACGGTATTTCCGTATTTGATTTTGATGAAGTCTCTAAATTACTTGCGAATAGATACATCTCTGAAAGCATTTTCACAGAGAATCAGCGCCTTGACAGTTTGCATGTTGCTGTAGCATCTGTACATGCTCTCGATTGTTTGATTTCTTATAATTTTAAACACATCAATCGGGCACGAACAAAAGTCTACACAACTACAATCAACCAAGAAGAAGGCTATAATGGAATTGTTATCCTTACCTCCGGGGAGGTGTTGAACATTGAAACCCTACAATTCATTTGAAGATGAGCTTGACGCTATACGTTTGGCAATCTACGAGGAAATTAAAGATATGACGCCGGAAGAAGAAACAGCTTATTTTAGGAGGAAAACTGAGCCAATTATTAAGA
>JAIRZB010000006.1 GCA_031267435.1 Puniceicoccales bacterium
CCCGTGACCCCGCAAGGAGTCACGGACTCCTTGACCTCGATATGCGGCCAAGCCATGCGAAAATTTCGCATGGTTTGGCCGCAGGGTCAACTAAGTTGCCCCGCCCGCGGCGAAGCCGCGGGCGGGGCAAGGCCCACCGGTCGGCCGGTACCACGGGCGAATGCCTGTGGTACCTACGGCCGCAATCCAGGTCCAGGGGATGGTATCCCCTGGCAAGGGGTTGCAAGGGGAAGGATTCCCCTTGCCCTGGCGGGGATTCTAAGGGCGCGCAGCCCTTAGGCAAAAAAACGGATTGCAAGTTCTTGGATTTCCACAAATTGACAATGGCTAAAAATGGAAGCGATCCAGGAATTATACCAGGAAATTATCATCGATCACAGTAACTGTCCGCGGAATGAGGGGAAGGTTGAAAATCCGACCCATATCGCTGAAGGTTACAATGCGACATGTGGCGATGAACTGACCATTTCGTTATTAATAAGGAATGGGGTCATTGAAAATATAAAATTTCAAGCCCAAGGTTGCTCCATTTCTAGGGCTTCTGGATCCATGCTGACGGAAAAAATTAGTGGAATGTCCTTTGATAGAGCATTAAAATTTTCTAATAGTCTGCGAAAAGTGCTCAGCAATGATTTCGCGGAAACATTCGATGAAAATGAAATGGGTGATCTCGTCGCATTATTGGGTATTAAACAGTTTCCCATGCGCATCAAATGTGCTACGTTGGCCTGGCATACCTTTGAGAATGCACTAAAAAACATCGCAAAGGACATTGTGGATTGATGGATTTTTAATACATTTTTTTCGAGATACTAGAATGATGCCTGGGTATTAGTCCATTGAAAATTAATTTTTTGGGGATTTGGCTTAACTCCAAATACTTCGGCCGTTTCCCGATTAACTATACAATAAAATTTGGGATATTGTATGGGAATATGTGCCATAGCGATTCGATAGCGATGATTCATGTCAACGATTTTAGCGGCAAGTTGCCCACCTTCTTTGCATTTAGCAACCGTTCCCATGAGTGCACCGGCGCAAATCATATCCTCTTTTTCGCAAATCATCGCTATTTTTTCCGCACATCCGAAATCGAAAATGGCTTTACTATTTTCCGTAAATGGTGATCCGGAAGGGACATAAAGCGCATCAAATGGAGAGGAAGCGGATTTTATTTTTGCTAAAGCAAGAAAAATTTCTTCTTTATTGGTCGCATTAAAATGCTTGGAAGTAATACCAAATTGCGAAGTAGTGTCCTCGATCATATCTGATGTATACAAAGAATTTTGTTCTTGGGGATTGACTAGAAAAGCTAAACGTTGCATTTTGAAGATTTTTTGTATATTTCCAAGCTGTATGGTCATGGGTGCCGCGGTGCCCACGCCGGAAAAATTTCCACCATCATTAATATTGCGTCCCGGATCATCATTCACAAGTCCCGATTTTGCCGGATAGCCTACGGCATTAAAAATAATAGGTACCTTATTGTTGACATATTCGTTAACAACCAGCGACACGCGTGTGCCAAAAGTATAAATGTAATCATAATCTTCGAAATTGATTTCGAAGTGTAAGGTTTGTCTAAGACGTTTTAGGTCGCGGTCGACATCGATTATCGTTGGCGTCACGAGGTAGCCCATGGCTTTGAGAGTGTCTAAAAATCCCCGTTCCGCGTCGGTTTCTCCCTGCCATAGAATCATTAAAATTTTAATGCACCTACTCTGTTCCAGTGATTGTAAAACTTTATTGTCAACAGTATCGACAACCGATTGGGTTAGATCCGTTTCTTCACTATCCCTTTTCTGGATAAAGGAAAAACAATTTTCGGCGAAAAGAAGATCACGAAAGTTCGATGGTCGTTGATTCTGAGATAGAACAAAATTAAATGTTGAAGGTATTTCGGATATATTTTCAGTTTGAGAACTTTGATTTCCGTAAATTTTGTAAATCATTACCCAAGAAGTAAAAAACAATAAAATTTTTTTTACCCATTTCCCCATCGACGCTAATGATAGAAAATTTCGTAATAAAATCAATAAGTATTTTACGCCTCTATGCGAAATGGTAGGGCTAGACTTTTAATTTTTTCGTAATTGAAATTGCAATTGAGTTGTTGGGAAACATTGCGCCGAATTTGGCTACCGTCTTCGCATGTGAAAACTAAAACACTTTCCGTTATTCCTGAGTTGTGGTAAATATAATTCCAGATTTTATCAAGCAATATGGAGTCTTGAGAATCGACAATCCAGTGAATTTTTTTTATAATTCTAGCGAGAGCATTCCCAATATTGGTGATTTCTTGAACGATAAATCGATCGTTGCTTTCCATTTTTTTTCGACTACCGTTGACCACGACAATATTTCCATCAATAAGTAGATGGCCGTATTTTTCAAAAACACCGGCGAAACAATTTAAACCAAGTTTTTCCGTCAACATTTCCAATTGGAAGGTCGCCCACAGGCGGTTGTCCTTTTTGGTAATACGTTTTTCGACAAGTCCTATAACTCCACACAATTGAAATTCGTCTTCGATGGCTTCTGCGGAAGATGCCGAATTAATTTGATCCAGTATATCGCTGTACTCATCCAGGGGATGGCCTGTAACATAAAAACCTAGCAACGTTTTTTCATAGTTTAATTTTTCAGCCTTCGATAATACGGGTCCCGTTTGATCGATGGCATTGGGCAGTAGAGGTGTTTCCGTTGCCAACATGTCGAATAGCTGAAATTGGCCCGCATCGCGGTCCTTTTGCAACGATGATGCTTCCGACATCATCCGCTCCAAGGCCCGGGCCAAATGTAAACGATCGACGCCAAACTCATCGAAAGCTCCACTGAAAATTAAACATTCCGCCACGCGTTTATTAATTATTCGTAGATCGACTCGGCTAATAAAATCGGAAAAATTTTTAAAATCACCGTTCTGCTCCCGCTCTCGGATAATGTTCTCTGCGGCGATGTCCCCCACACCTTTAATCGCACCGAGGCCGAAACGGATACATCGCCGTTGATGATTAGGTGTGAAATTGTCGAGCGATTGGTCGATATCCGGTCCTAGTACGTCGATGCGCATGCGGCCGCATTCGGAAATAAGGTAAGCTACCTTGTCCACATTTCCTAGCGCTGCGGACAACATCGCCGCCATGAATTCTACGGAATAATTAGCCTTGAGATAGGCCGTTTGGTAAGCAATAATGGCGTAGGCGATGGAATGGGATTTATTAAATCCATAGCCGGCAAATTTTTCCAGTATGGAAAAAATTTCCTCCGCTTTTTCCCTAGGGATATTGTTATGTTTTTTAGCACCTTCAACAAAGACGCTGCGCTGCGCATCCATGACTTCGACCTTTTTCTTTCCCATCGCACGTCGCAGAATATCGGCACCGCCAAGTGTGTAACCCGCGATGATACGGGCCGCTTCCATTACTTGTTCCTGGTAAATCAAAATGCCGTAGGTTTCTCGGCAGACATTTTTCAAAAGCGGATGGGGATATTTTATTTTTTTTGGATCTTTTTTTCCTGCGACGTAATCGTTAATCCATTCCATGGGCCCTGGACGGTAGAGGGCACTGATGTCGCTAATTTCTTCCACACTGCGAATTTCCAAACGCTTGCAGAGGGAACGCATTCCCGCCGATTCCCCCAGTTGGAAGACGCCAATGGTTTCACCACTGTTGAGTAATTTGTAGGTATTTTGGTCATCGTAGGTGATTTTATTCATGGAAAATTCGGGATTATATTTTCGAATAAAACACTCGCTGTCCGCAATAATGGTGAGCGTAGTTAGGCCTAAAAAATCCATTTTCAGCAAACCCAGATCTTCGACGGCCTCCTTGGCATATTGGGTAGTAAGTACCCCCTCTTGGAGCGTAATGGGTAGCATATTTTCAACAATATCTTCCGTAATAATAATACCGGCAGCATGGGTACCGGTATTGCGGACCGTACCTTCGATAATTTTTCCATCTTCTAAAATTTTTCCAATCCGAGGATTGAGATGAATTTCTTGTTGCAATTCTTTGGATTTTTCCAAAGCGGCATCGATGGAAATATTGAGTTCGTCGGGGACCATTTTAGCGATACGATTGGCCTCCGCATAGGGAATGTCGTTGACGCGGCAGAGATCACGGATGACCATCTTCGCACCAAAGGTGCCAAAAGTAATAATATTGCCGACGTGGTCGTTGCCATACTTTTTACGGACGTATTCGATGACTTCACCGCGGCGGCGCATGCAAAAATCGATGTCGAAATCGGGCGGCGATATGCGCTCCGGATTGAGAAAACGTTCGAAAAGTAATCCGAATTTTATGGGATCCACATCCGTAATTCGAAGTAAGTAGGCAATAATTGAGCCCGCTCCTGATCCCCTTCCCGGGCCAACCGGTATGTCCTGTGCCTTTGCCCAGTCGATAAAATCCCAAACAATTAAAAAGTAGTCCACAAAACCTGTCTTTTTTAAAATCGATAGTTCGTAGTCCAAACGATTGCAGAGTGTCCATTCCTGCGATTCTGCCGTACGTTCCTGTGGGTCGATGTACCCGATGGTGTAACGCATTTTTAGTCCTTCGATGCACAATTTTTTGAGGTAATCAAAATTGGATTCCTGGCAGGGGATTTTTTCGGGATTTTCGCGAGAAATTTCAGATTTTTTGACTTCCTTGGAGAGCCCCGCGGCGTAGCCGCGGGGCTCTTCAAAAGGCCCGATCCCGGAGGGATCAGGCAACGAAGTTGCCTGCCCGGCACGAAGTGCCGGGCGGGCCTTTTGATCCGTCGGCCATGACTTTAGGTCATGGCCGACTCCGGGTCCAGGGGATGAATCCCCTGGCGGGGTCTGGGGCAGAGCCCCAGAAATCATTTCTTTTCCAAGGTCTTCAGAACTTCCGTCAGGAGTCGCATTGGCCTCCAATGTCGATCGGAGAATCGGCGTAGCTTGCTCAGATTCTTCGATTGAATAATCTGCCCCGGGGGATGGATCTAAAAAAGAACTATGAAAGTTTTGTCCAATTTGTTCCGAATTTTCGCCAGAACGGGCCAAGGAATCACTGATTCCTTGTGGAGTCTGGGACGGTGTCCCAGTCTCAACCTCCAAAAGTGATCGGCGAAATACCGGGAAATGATTTTCGCCATAGCGTAGGGTGAAATCGCACATATCGGCAATGAGTTGCGTATGGTCGAGGCATTCGGGGTGATCGCCGAATATTCGTTCCATTTCTTCCCGGGATTTGAGGTAGAGCTGGTGCGTACTCATGCGGAAACGATTTGTATCGGTCACCTTAGCGACGGTTTGGATACACAATAACTGGTCATGGGCCTCCCAATCTTCCTGAAAAACATAGTGAGAATCATTGGTTGCGACGGTTTTTATGCCATTTTTTTCGGCCAAGCTGAAGAGTATGGGCAGAATAGTTTGCGATTCGGGCATGCCATGATCCTGGACTTCGATGAATAGATGATCTTTGCCAAAAATTTCTATGAGCCAGTCGAGACCATTCTGGGCGGATTTGAGATCATTTTGTAGTGCCATGGAAGAGAGATAACCTTGGTAACACCCCGTTAAACAAATGAGTCCTTCTCCATGGGCTGCAATGGTTTGCCAATTTATGCGAGGACGGTAATAGAAACCTTTCGTATGGGAAAGGGAAACGAGTTTCGATAAATTTTTATATCCCACTTCGTTCATGACTAGGAGTCCCATGTGGTAGAGTGGAAATTTTTCTTTTAGGGTATAATCTTGGTCGAAGGTTGTGTAAAGTTCGCAACCGATGATGGGTTTGATGCCGAATTCTTTTGCATATTTGAAAAAGTCGGGGACACCGAATAAATTACCGTGATCGGTCATAGCAAGAGCATACATGCCCAATTCTTTTGTCCGTGCGAAGAGGCGATCTATGCGACAGGCTCCATCGAGTAAGCTATAATCGGTGTGCACGTGTAGGTGGACAAAGTTTTTCGCCATGGGTCGATTATACGAATTCCTTCTAATATGGGTCAACGATAAAAATATTTTAGTTATGAATTTCTCATAAAAAACTTTACGATATGTAAATTATTATTATAATCAATCCTGTTATGTGGAATAAATATTACAAAAATTTAGGTATAATTTCTTGTTTATTGGGAGTGGGTTTGTGCGAGATCAAAGCAGGAGCAGACATAGCATTCGACGCTTCATTGCTTCAAGGAGATGTTAAAAAAATATTAATGGCAAATGGAGCTTTACCAACCTATGCTTTGATTACTGCTGAGGTGGGAACGAAGATAAAGAAAGTAAAAGAGGATATGGATTGGGTCGATGATCTAATGACAAACATCGTGAAAGCCTTAAAAAATAAAAAAGAAATGCAATCCGAGCTTCGTACTTTAAAAGAGAAGTATGATCGATTGCGTGAGGCTTTCGAGAAGAGTGATAAAGAATTAAAATGTGAGCTCCGTGGAAACTGCGGCCCCCTCGTCAATGCTGTCAAAGATTTCAAAGAACTTCAGGCAGCCGTTCAGGAGTTGAAAATTGCTATAAATAATCTTTTGATTGCAATCCGTCAATTTATTCTCGAAAATCAAAATATACTGATAACCCAAGCTTTGTATAGCAGCAAATTGGAAGCGAAACTCGCCGCTCAACATGGAAATGAAATAGAGGCAACGGTTGACCAAATCATTTTAATAATCATTATTGCTGTGGAAGCTTACAATGAAATAGCCTATGAAGAACGCAACCGTGGTCTTTATACAACGCAATCTTCTCGTTCGCTTTAGCCGGTTTTTTACTCCTTATATCCAAATAATGAATTATCAATGGCAATGATTCATTATTTTTATTGATAACTAATTCATGGTGAGATAAAAAGATACAAGATAGAGTACGAGCAAAATAAAACCGTGAGAACGATTGATGGTACGCCTTGTTGCTAAAAAGAAACCCATTATGCTCGTTAAAATCACAAGCGATGGGATCCCAAAGAGGCGAAAACGAGCCTCGACACGCAATGGACAAATACAGGCACTTGCCCCCGCAACAATGAGAATATTAAAAATATTAGAACCAATAATATTGCCAATGCAGATGGAACCATATCCGCGAAAAGAAGCGATCAACGATGTTGCAATCTCAGGGAAACTGGTACCTATGGCAATAATCGTAAACCCAACTAAAGAGTCGGACCATTCCATTTTATTTGCAATGACAATACTGTAATAAATTACAATCTTTGCTCCAATTAAAAGCAACCCAATTCCACAAAAAAATGTTCCAAAGGCTCTACCTAGGTGGATTTTTTTTACCATTTTTTTGAGAATTTTATCTTTTTGAGGATATAATGTCCTTCGATCCGATCGACAGACGTAAATGATATACAAAAAACCTAATAGGCAAAGAAAAATTCCCTCAAAAGCTGTAAGTTCGGAGATAAGGGTCAAAATACCAAATATGCACGAAATTAAACAAAAAAAAGGAACTTCTCCGATGCGAAAAGGAATATCGAAAGGTTTAATCAAGGCGACTAATCCGCCTGCAAAACCGATATTTACGAGGTTACTACCAATAACGTTACCTAGGACGATTTCTTGATGATTATCCAAGGCAGCTACGATGGAAGTGATGAGTTCCGGGGCGGATGTCGAGATCGCAACAATGGTCATACCTATGACAAACTGACTCACATGCAAGCGCATTGCAATGGCACTGGCACCACAGCAGACACGATCGCCCCCATAAATGAGCAGTAAAAACCCGACAATAACTAATACGATGGCAAGATACATATTCCCACTACTTCAACAATGGTAAAAAATAATGCATTTGCAACCATTGATCACAATGAAAATTCCCAGAGGGCTCCGCCCTCTGGACTCCCGCAAGGAGTCACGGACTCCTTGACCTCGGTATGCGGCCAAACCATGCGAATTTTCGCATGGTTTGGCCGCAACGGTCAACTTAGTTGCCCCGCCCGCGGCGAAGCCGCGGGCGGGGCAAGGCCCCCGGTCGGCCGGTACCACGGGCGATGCCCGTGGTGTGCCGGGCCGTATCCAGGTCCAGGGGATGGATCCCCTGGCAAGGGGTTGCAAGGGGAAGGATTCCCCTTGCTTTTGATTATGTGTTCCAGGAAGCTTTGGGCAGGATCGATGGCGTCATTTTACGATAATCTTCATAACTTTCCGATACTTGACCTCCTTGTAGGGGTTCATTCCATGGCAAAAGGATTCCCCTAACACTAACTAATGGCATGTGTTTTTCATTTTTTTGTTTTTTTACAGGAAAAAGTCATGTCAGTTAGAAGAAGATGCGGAAGATTGATCTCGAATAGGAAGATGCGGAAGAAGAATAAACCTTTCTCCAAATTGGAGCCGGGGATGAGATTCGAACTCACGACCCACGCATTAACTAACTTGAAATGGTTTTTGTTAATTTCATGTCAAAATTATTAATATTTCAATAAACTATTGCATTGAAGATAAATATGCCAAATTGAAAGCTGTATGAATAAATGTATAGTATTAGGTTGTATGGGGTTAATTGCGTCAATGTGTCACGGTTCCGCCGGAGCTTGGGAAGATATTGAGCAAATGAAGCGAGATATCAGTAGTTATCAAACGAGTGGCTTTACACAAGAATATTTTGAAACAATAGAACAACGGATTGCAGCAACTGCAGGTATGAGGGGGGCAAATCCGGCAGCACGTGAGCAAATTGACAATGCGCTTTGCATGCTTTGGACATGTGAAAATAAACTGACCACTATTAGGATGATTCAAGAAATAAGGAATGAAAATGGTAAGACTATAAAATCATTAAATGGTTTAATTGGGGTCATTAAAAGTCAATTTAATGCATTTACAATAGCACTCTATGGAGAAAACGCAAGAAATGATAAAGATTTTACCGATTTGGTCCTTTATACGGCTTTTCTGCATACTAATATAAAGAAGTATAATCCATACTATGGATTTGGTTCCGTTGTTTCAAGCATGCTCGATTTGTACGAGCACACTGAAAATCCAACAATTAAGCAGGGAATCGCAGCAGAATTAAAGGCAATTGAGCATGATGACGATATCTTTGGTCCCTATGAGGATAAAATAAAAGATTTTTCCAAAAGTCTTAGGACAATTTTAAATAAGCAATAGCTCTAGTCTAATAACAATAAGGAGAAATAGAGTTATGGAAAAGAGATATAAATGGAGAGGGATGTTTTTTCGATGTCTTGGTGTTATTCTATGCTTTTGCGGGACGCCTTTGCGGGCGAATTTGGACATGTATGTGTACAATGTCGGCCAGGCCAATTGTATTTTAGTGACTATCGACAATGCTGATGGAACCAAAAGCGCAATATTTTTTGATACGGGCATACAAAATGTAAATTGGTTTAAAAACTCTCTGGTGCAAAAACATCTGATGACTGTACTAGACGATACTCAGGATCCGAATGTACAGGTTATTCTTTCGCATACGGATGATGACCACATCAATGTTTTTCCCCATATACGTGATATATGTCAATTCATGAGAAAAACCATTTTTAGAGTATTTGTTGGCACTGGGTTTCCCTGTACTAGGGAAATAGTGAATAAGGAAAAAACGGCGAGGCAAGCCCTCGTACAAAAGAAAATTGATTCTAAGCTGGTTAACATCGCCCTCGCGCAGCTGAGATCCGTTGCCCAACAAAAGGTGTTTGAGCAAAGAAACTTCGACATCAACGTTAGCTCACTGGTACCCGCCGTCTCTGAACAACTGCGACAGGAACTTGGTTCAACGGTATTTGGGCAACTAGTCTCCATCGTATCCGAGCAAGTGCAACTTTGGCCAGCGGAACTTGGAAGGAAACTGGGACTTGATCCCAGTTTGGTTATTCCCATTGTCAATGGAGTTAGCGCTCCCGATCTAATTGACCTAGGAGGTGGAGCAGGGATAGAATTTTTAATGCCCAGTGAAAGGTACCATATTGTAAATAAAAATGATGCAAGCTTAGTGACAAAATTAACCTATCAAGGAAAATCCATTTTATTTACCGGAGACGCTCCGGGAAAGTTGCTAGATGCGACAGCCCATAACTTTGATTTTGAGCAACCTGAATTACTCCCAAATATACTCATCTGTCCCCATCATGGTAGTATGAGTGAAGGTTCCTATCGTTGGCGGGGTGAATTAGATCACTCAGGAATGATTTCAATTATTTCAAGTAATCCAATGGGGCCAAACAAGCTTCCCGAGAGATCATTGGAGCATCATCCATTGATGGCAGGTTCGGATTTTTGGCCCCATGCTATCGCTTACTATTCAAGATTGAGGGGCCTCTGCTGTAGATGGACATTTGCCCCAGTTTTTGTAACATGCTGCTGCGGGATACAGCTTTTCGATGCTAATACTTCACCACCACGAATTGAAGAAGTTAAGCCTTTCATATTGGGCAATACAGGCATCGGCTACCATGTTCGCATAGGTCAGGATGGAGGAATTAACGTAGCGATGATTGATGTTGAGCTCAATGAGCGGCGTGAAATAGTGTCGCTTAAGGATATTGAGATTGGAAGGGCTGATTTTTCCCCCTTTGATAGCGACGAAGTGGTAATCCCTGGAACGCTACGAATCCGTGCAGAAGAAGCCCCTCCAGAAGAAGCAGGTGGTGAAAAAGAAGATGGTGGGTGAAGAATAAACCTTTCTTCAAATTGGAGCCGGGGATGAGATTCGAACTCACGACCCACGCATTACGAATGCGTTGCTCTACCAGCTGAGCTACCCCGGCAAAAATTTATCGGAATATTTGTACTTCTTGAAAAAATCGCGAAATTTTACGCGAAATTTCTAATTTCCAATTATCCCCAAATATTCCAAATTCACTGAAAAATAACGGAGCCGACTGTCAGATTCGAACTGACGACCGTCCGCTTACAAGGCGGGTGCTCTACCAGCTGAGCTAAGTCGGCAGTGGTGGGTCGACTGGGATTCGAACCCAGAACCAATGGCTTAAAAGGCCACTGCTCTACCGTTGAGCTACCAACCCATACCAATTTTAGTACCCTAGTTGCCGTAATCTTCCTGTCAACTTCCTTTTTGACAAATTTTGATGGTAACATTTTTTTAATTTTTAAATTAATCCTCGGTAATCAAAACAATTTTATCGCAGCCGTAATAGCACTATGCCTAGAGCAATTCGATCAAATCGGTAAGAAATGCCAAAAAAAAACTCTTTTAATATCTCAAATCTAAACTATAGGCAAAAAATCGCTTCCATGCTATTTTTTCAACCGATCACCGTAAATCGTCAGCCCTAGCATAATTAAAACAAATGCCGTCGAAGGGAAAATAATTTGCCAGGGCGACGTTGTCATAAATTTTGCACCCTCCGCTATCAAAATTCCTAGCGAACTCTTCGGTGGTTGTATGCCAATTCCTAAAAAACTTAAAAACGATTCCAATATAATGACATTCGGTAATGTGATGATAAAACAAACAATGATTATTCCTGCAATATTGGGTAACATGTGTTTGCCTAAAATCATCAACTTCCTCTGCCCTAGTCCCCTTGCTACCTGAATATAACCGCTTTCTTTTATCTTCAATACCTCCGCACGAATAATCCGTGCCGTTGTCATCCATTCCACGATACTGATCGCCAAAAATAGAACATAACCATGTTTTTCGAAAATCATCATTAGTAAAATAACGATGAGTATCAGGGGAATGGGATACAAAATATCGACAATTCGCATCAATATTAAATCAATTTTACCACCGTAATATCCCGAAATCATTCCGTAGAAGGTGCCAAAACTAACCGTCAATAGTGTCGCTAAAAAACCAACCGATAGCGAAATACAACAGGCATAGATGATTCGGGCAAACAAATCCCTGCCCAGTCGATCGGTCCCAAACCAATGGTCCCAACTTGGCGCTGTGGCACCCAGTGCAATATCCTGCTGATAATAGGAATAGCGCGTATTTCCTAATACAATCCCAATGGCAATTATACCCAAAATATACTTTGTAATACGAATTTTACTCACAAAAATCAGCACAAATAGATGCTTCCCTACTATGCTATTTAACATGGATTACCGTCAATCGCAAAAATTTCTCCCAACCATTCCATTGCCTGACCATTATTCTACGGCATAGAAAAAATTTTGCGAATCTCTACCGCGAAAAAAAAACTTGAATCATAAAATAAACAATGGGATTAACCATTCTTCAACAAAGTAAATCGGGGGGAAAAGGTCATGGAATACAATTTATTCTTGACTGCGATTTTATGATTACAATCGTAGCATATGGTTTTGCCGCGAGCGTAACTCAATTGGCAGAGTGCCACCTTGCCAAGGTGGATGTTGAGGGTTCGAACCCCTTCGCTCGCACCACTAAGGTTCCTCTTTGCTCCTACGCTTTCAGCGAGGGTTAAACACTATAAAACGAAAGTGGCAATTTTTCCTAATGCACTCATAAGACTTATTGCCAAACCACAGAGTTTTTCCGGGTGATCCACAACAAATTCTTTGATTTTTTCTAATAGGCCCATTTTGTTCCATCTCCGTCTCTCATACAACTCCCATAAAATATCAAAAATTTTTTCTTTAGGGATCCCTGTGGCAACACCAACCGCAACTTTTCCGGCTATTCGACCCGTCATATATAAAGCTTTTCCTAGGTTTTTTCCAATGTAACCGGTTTTGGGATCATCTTTTAAAATATCGACCACAGGCTCATCCTTTTTTGGTTTCTCCCATTCATCCTGTTTTTTTATAGCCAATAGTAAAAATTCAAATGCTTGAGTATCTATTCGTATTGTAGCAGCAGAAATATCTTTGGAATGCTTTTCGAAATATTGTTGGTAGTTTTCAAAATATTTTTGGACATTCTCGAAAAACCGAAAATTTCCTAGATAAAACAAAATCACCTGCAACGATGCGGTGTTGATGAAAAGTATGGGTTGGCGTTTTTCGATTGAATCCCGAAAATTAACGTTCAAATTTTTCTTTCCGTCATAGAATTGTTCAAACGCGTTCAAAACTTTTAAACTACCTGCTTTAGTCAAAACAAAGACCTTTTTGGGTAACTGTGTTTCGGTGAGAGACATTTTTGCGTCTGAAGCGCTGCTAAACCTTTGAATTGCGGATTCTGTCCTAGTGGTGGATTCGTGTTTCGTTTGCCTTGATGTTGCACCATCAATTTCTAAACAAAATAGGCCATAGACAATCACCATTATTCCAAAATTTTTCACGCAATTTCCTGGTTTTTAAAGCAAATTAAAATAAATTGTAATTTTCCAAAACTCCAATTTTTAACATTTCCTATTCATGTCTAGGCTATCAGGTTCAGATTCTATCCATTACTTTATTTGCTCCGCTGCTCACACCATCAATAAGTTTTTCGCCCACTTTTTGCATTAAATCCAATTTCATACCCTGATGTTTCGACCACAAATTCGACCATATACCCAATCCGTTAATTATGATATCGATCGTAGCTTTAGCGACCATTTCGTAAATTGTTAGACTTTGCTCGTTAGTTTTTCTCGAAATTAATACTTCCGGTTCTACGGAAGATGGTCCTACTATTTCGGTTTCAGGTTGCGCTTGAATTTTATGGCGATTCGAATCATCGTATATTAATGATAAAAGTTGATTGAAAGCTTCATCGCCCAATTCAATTCGATTTTCATCGTAATCAACTGCCATGATTGCACTGCAGCTTCTGGCTCTTCTCACACCGGTACCGTTCGGTATGTTAAAGAATATGCACTGATCAGTACCTTTTCTTGTAAAAAAAATTTCTTTTTCTTTGAATTGTAACAATAAAATGGATTTCATTTGTGTCGGTGTACAAAAACTTTTCATGGCTGTAAAAATACTGTCACATTGTTCCCTCGAAAGTACAGTCGTTTGTTTTGGTAAATTTCGCTTTGCCATCTCCGGCAAAGTTTCCTTCGATACAGAATCCGTGCCATTTCCTGCGCCATAGCAAATGCCGTATGCTATTAAAATTATTGCCGATATACCACACTTCATTGGCATAAATATCTTTGTTTGCGTAAATCTATCCATGGTAAATTTATATTAATTTTTATATCAATTTGTCAATTATCAAAAAAACGCAAAAATTGTCAGGAAGTAATTTTTAGGCTACCTAAGGGCTCCTCGCCCTTAGAATCCCCGCCAGGGCAAGGGGAATCCTTCCCCTTGCAACCCCTTGCCAGGGGAT
>JAIRZB010000047.1 GCA_031267435.1 Puniceicoccales bacterium
CAGATTGTCCGTCGCAAAAAATAGCGGAATGCCGATTAAAAAACAAGCCGTCACACATTGGCGCATTGTGATTAAACTAACACGGTCGTATAATTTGCCCCAAAGTGGCCCACTAATAATGCCCGCCAAAGGCTGAATAATGCCGAAAATTGCTAGAATCGTTACATAGGAAACATCGAGCCCGTGTCTGTGGCTCGCCAAATATTCCACGCGCAACGGCAATGTCATCTGATTGGCAATGGCAATAAGCGAATACAGTACAAGAATTGTCGCAAAAATACGATCCCGAAATATTAATTTGAAACTATCCCTAAATAATGGATAAGGTTTAGAAACAACTTTACGTGTCGGAATTTTTAAAAAGCATACCGCACAACACAAAGCTAATAGGCTCGCTAAAAATAATAAAACACTTAGACTGCTCGGATGCCTAGTGAAAATATAGCTTGCAATTGAAGCGAAAAGCATTCCGCCAATTGGCATGCATGTTAAAGCTATTCCAACGTTAAACCCACGGCTCATTCTATGGTAATTATTCACATAAACACCGATCATCAAAGGAATTTGCTGCCTATCGAAAATCTTAGCAAACGCCATGAAAGCAAAGAATAAAATCCAAGAATCTACAAATGCCGCACAAAAAAAAGCAATCCCCATCAACGTAAAATATAGTGCCGAAATTTGCATACTATTCCAGCGGAAACGGCCCACTAATTGCTGAATCATCGGTGTAAAAATCATGGAGATGGAACCAATGGCAGCCAGCGCTTTAATAGCGGATTTGGAACTAATCGATGCGCCCAAAACGGACACTGCCGTTAGAAGTAGAACGGTACCTAGTTCTCGGTCTAATGCACCCTGGAAAAGGTAGCGCAAGGCATCGAAAGTCAGCGTTTTGCGCGCAACGGCTGTATCTTGGCAAATATCTTTGGACTGCGAAACCATATGGACATTCGCCCCGAAGCCAAGGGACAGCTCTCCATCGAGAGTAGTCCTCTGGGATGAAATTTTACCTTGATGTTGCATAATTATTTTCTAGTGTGCGACTGATTTTTGGGAAAAATTTATTTGGTCAAGCGGATAATTAAAATTGGAGGAAATATTTTGAATAAGGATGATATCGAAGATTTAATTGCGATCATGGATCGTTCGAACCTATCTGAAATCGAAATCGCAGATGGCAAAACGAAGATTGTTTTGCGTAAAAATGGAGCCGCATTTGCTCCCGATTTATCTCAATCCTATGCCCTGCATCCTAATATCCCAACCGTTCCCATAGAAACCGATATCCCCGTTCGAACAACGCCATCTGAGAATCTTTATATCATCAAATCGCCAATGGTCGGTACATTTTATGCAGCACCTTCACCCGATAGTGATACCTTTGTTCGCATCGGTTCGAAAATTGAAAAAGATTTTCCAGTTTGTATTCTAGAAGCAATGAAGGTTATGAATGAGATCCAAGCCGATGTTACGGGAATTATTCGCGAAATATTTGTCCAAAATGGTCAGCCCGTCGAATTTGGCCAGCCCCTCTTTAAGGTAGAAATTTACTGAATGTTTGATAAAATTTTAATCGCTAATCGGGGGGAAATTGCACTACGGATTATCCGAACGTGCCATGAATTGGGTATTAAAACATTGGCCATTTATTCGGAAGCCGATGAACAATCGCTCCACGTGCAGCTAGCAGACGAAGCCATTTGTATCGGTCGAGCTCCCGCATCGGAAAGTTATCTACGCGCGGATCGCATTTTTAGCGCAGCCGAGCTAGGTAATGTGGATGCAATTCATCCGGGCTACGGATTCTTATCGGAAAACTCAATGTTTGCGGAACAGTGTCGCGACTGCAATATTAATTTCATCGGCCCGCGTCCAGAAGTAATTCGCCAAATGGGCGACAAGGCCTGCGCCAAAGAAATAGCAAAAAAGGTAAAAGTCCCCGTAATACGCGGCAGCGAGGGTGTTATTGAAAATGAAAATGAGGCCCTGAAAATTGCAGAATCAATCGGTTTTCCGATTATCAGAAAAGCGGTAGCAGGCGGAGGAGGAAAAGGTATGCGACTGGTCAATAATTCCGTTTCTTTTAGCAAAGAATTCAATGTTGCCCGGGCAGAAGCGGAAAAAAGTTTTGGTAATGGAACGGTTTACATCGAAAAATTTGTCGAAGATCCACGCCATATCGAAATTCAGATCATCGGCGATAAACATGGAAAAATATTGCATTTGGGAGAACGTGATTGCTCGATTCAGCGGCGTTATCAAAAGATTATTGAGGAGGCACCATCGGGATTTTTGGACAACAATTTGCGCGAAAAGATGGGCGATGCAGCGGTACGCCTGGCCAAGCAATGTGGCTATGAAAATGCGGGAACCATTGAATTTTTAGTGGATAAAAATGGAAATTTTTATTTCATGGAAATGAATACGCGCATCCAAGTCGAGCACGGGGTAACCGAAGAAGCAACGGGAATCGATCTCATCGGTTTGCAGCTACGTATTGCAGCTGGAGAAAAAATTTCCTTCGATCAAAAACATGTAAAATTCACAAAACACGCCATCGAATGCCGCATTAATGCGGAAAATCCAGAATACAACTTTACGCCATGTCCAGGTGAAATTACGCTATATTATGCGCCTGGAGGCAACGGTATCCGTGTGGATAGCCACATTTATGGAGGATATAAAATTCCACAGTACTACGACAGCATGATTGCAAAGCTCATTGCAACAGGAAATACGCGTGATGTCGCCATTAATCGAATGAATCGTGCACTTGGAGAATACATCATCCGCGGAATTTCGACGACGATACCCTTTACGAAAGCGATTATGTCGGACATTGACTTTCGTGCGGGTAATGTGACAACAAAATTTATTGAAGAATTCATGAAACGCAATAACCATACCAATTAAATTCCTAGCACAATACGCAAATTCTTACAGGCAATCGGCAGAAAACAAAATAGATTTTTAAAATTTCCCCTTGACTTTAGATACAGTTCGCAATAATCTACGCATGCGATACGGCGATACGGCGATACGGCGATACGGCGATACGGCGATACGGCGATACGGCGATATAGGCAGCAAATTAGCCAATGTCAAGTTAAAAAAGAAAAAATCTTTCACGCTCGTCGAAGTTGTTTTTACTATTTCCATTATCGGCATTCTAATGGCCATTCTTTTGCCGGCGGTGAGTGCCGTAAAACTAAGCGCCCAGAAAGTCCGAGACATCTCCAATCTTCAAAAAATCGCCGAGCCCTGGCGCGAATGTGCTATCAATAGAGGTTGGAAAACTGATGGAAAAGCGTCGAAAGGCTGGCATTGGTGTATCGTTTTTGCGGAACAATTGGCCGGACTTGGGCAAGTAGGTATGGCAAACATACTCCTAAATACTTCCAGTGTCTATATTTCTCCGGGCGATAAATATGCGTCAAAAATTCTGAATGAACCGCTTTGCGGGAGCAAAAATGGCGTTGTTGTCGCCACATCTAATTGCTATAATTTTATTTCTAATTTCATGATCACTAACGAAGTATTGATCAGTTATTGTTTGATTATGAATTTACCGGCTAATGTTCCGCTAGATACGACGCCATTTGCATTTACTCGAGGTCTACACGAGGATGGTAAGTGGGACGAAAAAGCCGGACTTTATGGCTCAAAAGGTGGGTACGTGGTCTACTGCGATGGCCACACCGTTTGGTTCGATGCTAGTCGACCGGCCAAATTCCTTCACTGGAATCAAAAAGAATATACGACGGATATTCGGAAAACCGTTCCCAACAGTGCTTTTATTTCATGTTGCAACGGAAATGGCAACGCAAACTATAAGAGCGATGAATCATTGGTCATACTTTACCACTTCGGTACCGGTGGCAATTGAATGGGGATTTTGTGGAGATTTTCGGAAAATAACTTTTGGAAAATATTTTTCAGGAA
Source organism: Puniceicoccales bacterium (assembly GCA_031267435.1). Taxonomy (GTDB): domain Bacteria; phylum Verrucomicrobiota; class Verrucomicrobiia; order Opitutales; family LL51; genus LL51. Next base: position 3,946 of record JAIRZB010000047.1, read on the forward strand.
AAATAAAAGTTTTTGAAAATTTCCCTTGACTTGATTTGTAAATTCGAAATAATAGTACCTATGGTGCTGGGGGATCGACAAATCGACAAATCGACAAATCGACAAATCGACAAATCGACAAATCGTAAAAATAAAAACAAATCGTTCACTTTAGTTGAAGTCGTCTTTACCATTTCTATCATTGGAATTTTAATGGCCATCATCATGCCTGCGGTGAGTTCGGCAAAGTTGGGTACCCAAAAAGTCCGAGACATTTCCAATCTTAAAAAAATCACCGAGGCCTGGCGAGAGGCTGTCATTAATCGTGGCTGGCGGATATCAGGACGTTATAATCCTAATGGGGATGGTAACACCTATTATGGTATAACAGCTTTTGCTGAGGAATTAGCTGGGCGCGATCAGGTAGGTAATATCTCGAATATAATCTTAAATGATCCCTATATTTATATTTCTCCTGGAGATAAATATGCCTCGAGAATAGTAAGTGAATCGCTTGCCCGAGTTGAAAACTCGAAAATTGGCTTCACAACGGCGTTTTCTGGAACTAAGAATTTTATGGCTACCACTCCAGGTACGAGGAGTTGGCGGACGAGTTACTGTTTTGTCTTAAATTTGCCGGCCGTACCTCTAGATACGACGCCATTTGGTTTTACACGCGGCCTCCGTGAAGATGGTAAGTGGGATGAAAAAGTCGGATTATATGGATCAAAAGGCGGCTATGTGGTCTATTGCGACGGCCACACCGTTTGGTTCGATGGCAGTAGTCCCGCTAAATTCCTCCACTGGAATCAAAAAGAATATACGACGGATATTCGGAAAGCTGTACCAGATTCGGCCTGGATTAGCTGCGGTAGCGAAAGGACAGTGACAGATTATAAGAGCGATGGACAACTCGTTATTCTTTGCCATGCTGGAACCGGCGGCGCTGAGTGAGGATTTTGAGATTTGGCAAGTTTTGGAGTAAGAATTTATACTTCAGTGGTGGAATTTTAACATGCCGTTGCTCCCACCCTTTATCTATTAGCCTTGGAAGAAAATCGCAGGTTGTCAAGTTGGGTTTGCGGTGATGGTTGAAAATAACTTTCGGAAATAGGAAATAATTTTCACAAAAAGTGAAAAATTCTTTCATTTTTTCATTGACATAAATCTTAGGCCCTTAATATACCATACGTGCAACGGATCAACGAAAAGTAAATCCTTTACTTTAGTTGAGGTCGTCTTTACTATTTCTGTCATCGGTATTTTAATGGCCATCATCATGCCGGCGGTGAGTGCCGTAAAAGCAAGTGCCCAAAAAGTCCGAGACATTTCCAATCTTAAAAAAATCGCCGAAATTTGGAGAGAATGTGTCATCAACCGTGGTTGGGTTAGCAATGCAACATATGCCATAGGTTTTATTGACTTCCTAAGTGGTGACAACGTTAGAACCAATGCCTCGGATATCATCATCAATGATCCTAGCATTTTTATTTCCCCTGGAGATAAGTACGGATCAAAAATTCCAAAAGGCATAGAATATATGCGTTTTTTCAATGGTCAAAAGGTTGTTTAGACAGGTAAGGACTGGCTCACTAAAGTTACAAATGACATGGTAAACAATACTTGCCAAACGAGTTACTGTATGATGTGTAATTTGTCGGGAAATGTGCCCCTAGATACCACACCTCTCGCATTTACCCGTGGGCTCAACAGGAATGGATTATGGGACGAAAAAGCGGGACTCTATGGATTAAAAGGCGGTTATGCGGTATATTGCAACGGACATATCATTTGCTTTGACGGATCGAAACCGGCACGGTTTTTGAAGTGGGACAAAACGGGATATACCAGCGATATCCGCCAGACGATTCCAACGGGGACTATAATTTCCTGTACACATGCAAAGCCAATGCTCAATGTAGCTTATAGTGGCGAAAACGCGTTGGCCATCATCCATACCACCGGCACCGGTGGAAATTGATTCATGATCATCGAAAATACTCGATCGCCAATAGTAATTTATTCATGATTTTTTTGTCATAATTCCAGGATACTCCCGAAACAGGAACATCCCAATATTTTTAAAACAACTTTCGATCCAAGGAACGGTAATGGATCGCTTCCAAAAGGTGATTCTCGGAAATATTTTCCATATTTTCCAAATCGGCGATGGTTCGCGCTACCTTTAAAATGCGGTCGTGAGCCCGAGCCGATAGGGCTAGTGTGTCGATTGCCGAAGTCAAAAGTAGTTCACAGGCCTTATTCAAAGAACAGTACTTTCTTAGATCGCTATGATTCATCTTTGCATTCGTAAAACTGTTCGATTGCTTACGCCGTTTTTGAACATCGCGCGCTTCAATTACACGCTCGCGCATCGTCGCAGAATTTTCCGATGGCTGTTGATAGCGCAATTCCGATGTATCGATGGGACGCACGTCGATGTGAAGATCGATGCGATCCAATAGTGGCCCACTGATCTTCGAACGGTAGCGCTGAATCTGTCCCGGCGAACAGAGACACTCCCGCTTCGGATCCCCTAAAAATCCGCATGGACACGGATTCATCGCCGCTATTAGCATGAAGGAACACGGGAATTGTACCTTTGCCGCACTGCGCGATATGGCAATAAATCCATCTTCCAAAGGCTGACGCAATACTTCCAATGTCGATCGGCGGAATTCCGGTAGCTCATCTAAAAATAATACACCATTATGCGCCAAAGAAATTTCCCCCGGTACCGGGTAACTTCCTCCCCCTAGTAAGCCGACATCGCTAATCGTATGGTGCGGTGCCCGAAAGGGTCGCTTGACTTCGCCAATGGAATTGACTTTCTGACATGAGGAATACACGGACAAAATTTCTAAAAATTCTTCCAATGTCGGCGTTGGCATAATCGTCGGAATGCGCTTCGCAATCATAGATTTTCCTGATCCCGGTGTCCCAACCATTAGCAAATTATGTCCACCGGCTACGGCAACCTCCACCGCCCTGCGCAATGTTTTCTGTCCTTTTACCTCGGAAAAGTCGACCTCAAAGTGACTTTGCATCATGCCTGCCGTAAATTCCATATCAATTTTCGGTAATACTATCTCCTGAGACAAAAATTGTATCACTTCGCATAAGGAATTCGCCGCAAAAATATCAATATCATGAACAAAGGCCGCCGTGTCTGCAGAAATTTTTGGCAAAATCAATTTTTTATGATACTTTCTCGCCTGCATAGCTAGAGCAATACATCCCGCAATGGGCAGTAATTCCCCCGATAAACTCAACTCCCCAGCAACGACAAAATCACCCAGGTCGGGCAAATTTGCTTGCCCCGTACTCTTAATCACTCCCAGCGCTATCGGTAAGTCGTAAATCGGCCCTTCTTTTCGCAAACTTCCCGGCGATAGATTGACAACGGTACGTGTCTTGGGCATCGAAAATCCATTATTCATCAACGCAGAAGCCACACGATCCTGCGACTCCTTAACGGCCACATCGGGCAAACCAACGGTAATAAACCTAGGATCACCAGGTAATTCCGTATTGACCTCAACCAAAATGGGAATGCTTTCAATTCCGATGACTGCTCCCGAGTGGACCTTTGATAACATGCACCCATACCACTAGCTCATCTCCAAAGTGTCAAGAAAAAACAAAAAATAAAGCCCCGCCCGCGGCGAAGCCGCGGGCGGGGCTTTAGGGCCCCTTGGTCAGCCGGTACCACGGGCATCCGCCCGTGGTACCGGCCGTATCCAGGTCCAGGGGATGGATCCCCTGGCAAGGGGTTGCAAGGGGAAGGATTCCCCTTGCTTTTGCTCCCCCAGAGGGCACTGCCCTCTGGACACCTGCAAGGAGTCGCGGACTCCTTGACCTCGGTATGCGGCCAAACCATGCGAAATTTTCGCAGGGTTTGGCCGCATCCCGAGGTCAAGGTGTCCGTGACTCCTTGCGGGGTTGGGGGCAGACCCCCATGGCTCAGCCCCTAAGGGCTACGCGCCCTTAGAATCCCCGCCAGGGGATCCATCCCCTGGACCTGGATTGCGGCCGGCACCACGGGCAATTCGCCCGTGGTGCCTGCCGACCAAGGGGTCCTAAGGCCCCCCGCCCGCGGCT
>JAIRZB010000091.1 GCA_031267435.1 Puniceicoccales bacterium
CAAGGAGTCCGCGACTCCTTGCGGGGTATGGGGCGGAGCCCCATGGGGGAGCAATAGCGAGGGGAATCCTTCCCCTTGCAATCCCCTTGCAAGGAACATAGTTCCTTGACCTAGGAATCCAAGCCCGCGGCGTAGCCGCGGGCCTGGACAAAGGCCGCCTGCGGCCACACCATGCGAAGTTTCGCATGGTGTGGCCGCTGAACGAGGTCAAGGAGTCCGCGACTCCTTGCGGGGTATGGGGCGGAGCCCCATGGCTAAACCCCCTAAGAGCTCCTCGCCCTTAGAATCCCCGCCAGGGGATCCATCCCCTGGACCTGGATTGCGGCCAGAACCATGGGCATCGCCCGTGGTTCCGGCCGACCGGGGGGCCTAAGCCCCGCCCGCGGCTTCGCCGCGGGCGGGGCAACTAAGTTGACCCTGCGGCCAAACCATGCGAAATTTTTCGCATGGTGTGGCCGCATACCGAGGTCAAGGAGTCCGCGACTCCTTGCGGGAGTCCAGAGGACGGAGCCCTCTGGGCAAGCCTTCTTGCGGGAGTCCGGAGGGCGGAGCCCTTTGGGGAAGATAGCAAATAAAAAAGAAAAATTTATTTTTCATTTGACATTTCAAAAAGCGAAAATGATTTTTCTAGAGTAGCCATGGAAATTTTTCGTTACGGTGCCATCGACAGTACAAACACGGAATGTTTCCGCAAATTTGACATGGGACAACGCACTCCATTTGCTGTAGTTGCTGGAATACAAACGCAGGGACGCGGACAATTCGGCCGGGTATGGTATAGTGCAGATACCGGAAATTTATACATAAGCTTTGGATTTATACCTCACCAATCGCCTCAGAAATTTCAAAATTATTCGACCATTGTTGCCCAAAAAATTGCGGATCAACTGTGCCAGATATTTGGCCTAGTCTTTGCGGTAAAAAGTCCCAATGACATTTGTTTCAATTGCAAAAAACTATGTGGTATTCTAACGGAATCGCGCATTGCCCATGGGCGTATCGTCTTTGCGGTTACGGGCATAGGTCTTAACATTGCTGGGGATCTTTCGAAGTTTCCTAAAACATTATGGTCGACGGCAACAACGCTAGGCGATTGTTGTAAAAAGAAGTTTCATGTTCAGCGATGGAAGCCGTGGTGGTAGAGGTTATGGAAAAATTACTATCGGAAAATGATCCAACGGGATAAGACTTGCCGATAGACTTTTTTTTTTAGACTCCCAGGCATCTATCATGGTGGAAAAAGAGAAAGAATCTGACGATAAGCAAAATCCATTTGAGGAGCTAACGAAACAATTCAGCGATATTCTTGGAAAAGTTAGGGCAAATGTGCAAATTGCTCCCTTTCCATTCAATAGGGTAGGGGAGGCTGAAGGGGAAAAGGATTCCATCGACGAAGAAATCGACGATAAGGAAGCATTAAAAAGAATAGAAAATTTTAATTTTCGGCCAAAGGAAATTAAGGAATATCTTGATCGCTTTATTATTTCTCAGGACGAAGCAAAAAAGGTATTATCCGTAGCGATTTGCGATCATTACAACCACATTCGCAATATCATTGGGCAAAAAGTTCATCGCAATCGAGAATATATGAAACAAAATGTACTCATTTTAGGACCAACGGGTGTGGGAAAAACGTACCTCATTAAGACCATTGCGAAACTAATCGGCGTACCATTTGTGAAAGCCGATGCAACAAAGTTTTCAGAAACAGGTTACGTAGGTGGCGACGTGGAAGATCTCGTACGTAACCTTATTAAGGTGGCGAATGGTAATGTAAATTTAGCGCAATACGGCATCATTTTCATCGATGAAATCGATAAAATTACCAATGCATTTGGAGATATGAGCCGCGATGTTTCGGGCCGTGGCGTGCAAATCAATCTCCTAAAACTGATGGAAGAGACCGACGTCAGTATTTTTAGCCAAACGGATATGCTCAATCAAATGCGCACTTTGATGTCATTTGGAAGTAGTAAAAAGCAGTCCGCGGAAAAAGTCAATACAAAGGACATTTTATTTATTGTCAGTGGGGCATTCGACAAATTGGGCGACATCGTAAAAAGACGAATGGGGGCTGCGCAAATTGGTTTTGGCGCCACGGAAAAATTGACCGATCGAGATTTTGAATTTTTAACGCAGGCACAGACGGAAGATTTCATCAAATACGGTTTTGAGCCCGAGTTCATTGGGCGCTTACCGGTACGGGTAGCATGTAAAGCGCTGGGAGAACCGGAACTCGAGAAAATTTTATCATCCGTGGAAGGGTCGATTGTCCGACAATACCGCGAGGACTTTAAGGGATATGGTATTAGTCTCGACTTTAACGACGGTGCGCTAAAGGAAATTGCCAGAGAGGCGGCTAAGGAAAAAACCGGCGCTCGCGGCCTGTTGACGATTTTGGAACGGGTTTTTCGAGACATGAAATTTGAATTACCTTCAACGGAAATTCGAAACATAACCTTGGATATCGAAGGCGTCAAAAATCCCCCCAAATACCTCGAGAATATTTTGAAAAATTACCACAAGGCGAGTGATTTTTTAGGAGATATGGAGCGATTTATAGAAAGCTTTGAGGGAAATTTTGGTATCCATCTCGACTTCACCCCATTGGCCGTGGAAGAAATTAAAAAAATTGCCGAAGAAAGTCGGATGAGTATCGTAGCAGTTTGCAATCGTCTGTTCGAAGATTTCGGCTATGGATTACAACTATTGCTGAAGGATAGTGAGTCCAAAAGCTTTGAAATGCCCTGGGAAGCGGTTCGCTATCCGGATAAGTTTCTTTCCGAACAAATTACAAATTTTTATAAAAACTTAAAGGATAAATAAAAATTTTCCATCAATTAACAAATCCCAAATGATGGGTTTTTACGGCATCGAAGAATGATACTATAGATGCGGCGGATCATATTTTACGGTTTGGGTTACGGGATCCTTAGTGAATCGAATATAACCACATTTACCGTTGTAGTCGATGCCATTGGTATAAAAAACATTTTTTTCTTCATTGGGATTCGTAATGGTAAAGCCAATTTGCTCCGCAAGCAGCTTAGCGATTTCGTAGTGGGTGATAGCAAAAGTATTATTAATTTTCTCTAAAAATACCGGATCATTGCTCTGGGCCAAAACGGGAATCTGGGCCGTTTCTGGAACTAAATTTCCCGACCCATGGCCGTACATTCCTCCTTCGCCAAGCAATTCATTGTGGTCCGATACCCAGATAATGTAAAACAAATGCTCGCTTTTATTGAAAAAATTAAACATTTCACTAATTAAAAAATCGTTATACAACATCGCATTGTCGTAATCGTCGAGAATTTTTTGAGGACTTTTAGAAAAGACATAGGAGGCTTTGTAGCCTAGGCCATAGGTCGTTCCGTAGGGAGAATGTACACTGCTTTGGTGCAGGACAATGAAATTTTTATCGGAAAATGTTTGTGTTTCAAGAAGTTCGAGCAGGTAGAGGTCTTTTTTTAACGCAATTTGAATGGGATCGGTTTCCTTTGTTACAATGTGATCCATGTATTGTACCCCACCGATACTCGAAAGAAACATATCGCATTGTGTCGACCAGTAAAAAGTTCGAAATCCGCTTTGCTTAGCCAATTTAAATAGGTTTGTCGTATCGAGAGCCGTTTGTTTTAAATTATCGGGTTCGTAAATCGCATTGGTAATGAATTCTACGGAAGAAAGTGTCGAATTCGCTCCCGCAATACCAATCTTATAAATGAAATTATTATTATTTTGTAGTATTTTTTTTAAGCAAGGAGTCGTATCCCTATCCCCGTAACCGAAAAGTGACATGTGGCGATAATTGCAACTTTCGCCGATAATATACACAATATTAATGGGACCTTTTCGTTCAAAGAATTTATTTTTTTCAACGGTGTAGGGTTGGTAGGTTTTGAAGTCATAGTGTCGATATTTGACGATGAAGTACCCAAAAAAAGTTTTTAGGGAATTGTAAAGCGTGATGCGCCGTGCATTTGGTGTAAAACGTTGGGCTCCATCGGTACATAGGCGATGACCAATTCCACCAAAAATACAAAAAATGATGAGCGTTCCAACCCAGGATTTGAGGGGTGTAAATTTTTTATTCAGAAAATAAATAAAAACAAAAGGAATAAAAACTATCGGAAGAATGTGACTGTAATCTTTCCAGAAAAATGCAATTTCAGTCCAGACATCACCCATTTCTTTTTCCATGAAATGAAGCGCAAATGGGGATAGGGGAACACCAAAATAGGCGTGGTGAATGAATTGCATGACCTGCATGCAAGCGAAAAAAATGAGCGTTAATACTGAAACCCAATTGGGCGATAGCACTAGTCCCGTACTCAATGGCACCAAAAATAAAATTGCTTTCCAGTCGCGAGATACTTTGAATGCGTCACCAATGATAGCAAAAATAAAGTCGGGCGTCATTAATAGTAAATTCGTCAGGACAATCAGGAAAAAAATAAAAATCGTTCTTCTTTGAAATGTGCTTTGCTCTGGCATAAAACAAAAAAAAAATAGAAAGGCATAGTGTTTTTGTCAAGCATACCCCCTAAGGGCTCCTCGCCCTTAGAATCCCCGCCAGGGCAAGGGGAATCCTTCCCCGTGCACCCCCTGGCCCGGGGGGCCATCCCCTGGACCTGGATGCGGCCGGAACCACGGGCATCGCCAGTGGTCGGGGCCGACCGGGGTCCTAGCCCCGCCCGCGGCTTCGCCGCGGGCGGGGCAACCAAGTTGACCCTGCGGCCAAGGAGTCCGTGACTCCTTGCGGGGTATGGGGCAGAGCCCCATGGCTAAACCCCCTAAGGGCTACGCGCCCTTAGGAATCCCCGCCAGGGCAAGGGGAATCCTTCCCCTTGCAACCCCTTGCCAGGGGATCCATCCCCTGGACCTGGATTGCGGCCGGGGTACCAC
>JAIRZB010000064.1 GCA_031267435.1 Puniceicoccales bacterium
GCCCGAATCTGAATCCGATCGAACGATTGTGGAAAGTAATGAACGAATATGCCCGAAATAATAGATTTTTTACTTCCGCAAAACAATTCCGAAATGCCATAGCTGAATTCTTTGACACAGCCTGGCCGCGTATCAAAAAATCGATGGTCGATCGTATCAATGATTCCTTCCACATCGCCGCTAAATCCAACTTCTTAATGTAGGGGGGTATAAAATGAAAATGCATGATTTTAGGGCCACAAAATACGTATTTCTGCTTATTTCAATGGTTTTCGTGGAACAAATAAGTGCAGAGACATTAAAAGGGTACGCCTTAAGGAAGGACATACCACCACTTTTCCTGAACAAAATGATCAAAGCGATTTTTTCCGGAACTGGTTCGTTTGAAGATGTTGATACAGAACTGGAAGGTGACAAACGTTACGGGGGAGCCGCAAAAAAGCCAATAAGGAGAAAGCTCTATTGTGCCGTAAGGAGCATCAAGGAGTTGCAAAATCAAGATAATTGGTATGCAAGACGTTTAGTTGACGAGGATGAAGCACTGAGGGATCTGTTTTTGTTCACCCACGTAATAAGTGGGCATTTCCTGAACATAGACAAGGCCCGACTGATTGTGGGTGAGAGTAGATATGAAGTGCCAACAGATGGTTCTTGGTACATGCACAACAAAAGCTGGACGGTCGATGGACTTACGAGCTGCCTGAGTGCGCTCAGTACTTGTGCGCAGGCGATTGGTCGAGAAGCAGAGGATATTTTGAACTTGGACGTGGATGACGATTGTAATAATATCTATGTACCGATAGCGGGGGGACTGCTCTGGGAAAACTATTGTTTGGTTCTGATGACAGTACGAATATTTTTTTTAGTAAAGAGGAACGAGTCGATAATAAAACGGTTATTCGGTTTGCAGTAAGCTTTTTTAATGGTGATAAGGTCGACAATATCAAACAGTGCGGATCCACGGCTAATGGTGTTTTTTTTCGTAAGTGGTACGAAAGCAGGTACAAGGCTAAAATACAAAATCATGCGGCTCAGGATCACCAATGGCGGAGTTTAGCGATGGAGGCTTTTAAGACCTCTCATGACAACGCGGCCGCACGGAATGGATACGTCAACATCTTTACAATCTTAGATCATGGGAATCTACAGAACGAAGCAAATTCCGCGGGACCTGGCAGAGTAGTCATATCGACTATTGTAGCACGCAGTGACTAAGCTCAGTGCTGATGACCAGAGCTTCGTTTTCTCAAACTTGTCTTTTTTGAACTGGGGCAAGGAGGCTATGCTTTGAGATCCATTCGTAATTGCCTTCTTATATCATGCTCCTATTCTACATTTGAGGTCTAAAATTTGTTGCTCTGTGTTTTATAAGTGATTCCGCCTTTTTTGCAAAACACTACACGCTTAACTGCAATATTTTTTGAGAAAATCTCATCTCTGGCAAACATCATCCGCATCAGCGTCGTTAAACCAAAAAGGATATACACGGATTACCAACTTGAACGCCGTACGTTTCTAACACATGCTGACTTTTGCGATTTCAGCACAACCTCATCTACATATCAATTACCAAGCGTCATTTTCCAGCTTTTAATAAATCTTCCAACCGATAGAGCTGGCCATCTCCAAACCTATAGGACTCCTGACACTCTGACAGAAACTCTTTTGATAAAACAAACCCAGGAGCTGCCCTTTCGTTCATGAGAAACTTGACCATTTCCTTCATTCTATTAGCTGAATAGTTTTTAATTTCCGAATTTTTCTCTCGATAGGTCTCTTCCGTCCATATACCATCCTCAAATTTTTTGCAATAATCAACTCCGCCCTTGAGGTTTATGAGAAAAAGTACATCTATCAATGTGCCTTTATCTCCGCGTATTGCTGCCAACTTTGCTTCATCTGCGAGACAATTTAATATTGTTTTATCATTTTCTAAGGTTGTCTCGGCACTCGTTTCAGCACTTGCATTAAATTGATGTCCATACTTGGAACGTACCTGACCGAGAAGATAATTCCAACGAAATAATCCGGCGAAACTTTGATCTGTTTTTATAACAACGTCTTCACGATCTATTCCCCATGCTCCACTCGTGCACGCAATTACCGCAGCGCAGCACGCGCCGCTTACGCATTTCACTATATCACGAAACATAATAACAACCTCCTAAAGTTAGCGACCAAAAACCTGCTGAAAAAGCCCATGTCTTCCAGCGAAAGCAAAGGGAAACCACCACAAAAACCACATCCTGTAGGATCTACGCTAGCACATATATTTTTTGCAATCAATGGTTTGTTAAGAAAGAATTAATATATTCTTTGGGGGGGGGCATTTTTTTCGACAATCACAAAAAACATTGTCTAGCTTGCCTTTCATTTTTGAGCATCGATTCCCTGATACTGAGGCATGCAAGTCAGATTCCGAGGATGCATTCGAATTTTTCCAACAGTCCACATCATTGCATTCTAGTGTCCATATTTGTGCGCCTTTGTGTATTCCCGGTCTTTTTCGTATTCGAACAGCTGCTTTGGGGAACAATTTAACGCCACGGCAATTTTCTCCAGAGTCCTGAGAGTGCAAGTTTTTATGGCGGCGGAACTGCGTATGCGATGGATTGTATGGCTTGAAATTCCAGTCATTTCCACCAGTTTATTAATGGAAACGCCTTCTTTTTCCATTATGCATTTTAAATTGCTTGTAATCATCATTATCACCTTCATTACCTAATGAAGATGGTACAGGTGAGATAAAAGACGCTTCTACAGCCATATATGGAGTGATTATTACCCAAATTTCAGCTAATTTCTCACCGCGTGGGTATATCTTTTAATGGAATAAACTAAAATTTATCCGTAAAAACAGCGCATTATTAGGTATAGCCTTGATATATTGCATCGATTATAATAACTTCGCATATGGAGCAAATAAAAATGGAATTAGAATACGACTGCACGCCGCCAATGACTAAACGCCTTCTGGAAGCAACTATACCCCCCTACATTAAGAAGTTGGATTTAGCGGCGATGTGGAAGGAATCGTTGATACGATCGACCATCGATTTTTTGATACGCGGCCAGGTTGTGTCAAAGAATTCATCTATAGCG
>JAIRZB010000085.1 GCA_031267435.1 Puniceicoccales bacterium
GGCCGCAATCCAGGTCCAGGGGATGGATCCCCTGGCAAGGGGTTGCAAGGGGAAGGATTCCCCTTGCCCTGGCGGGGATTCCTAAGGAATTCATTTTCCTGTTCTATGGGTATTGAGTCTAGTAATATAAATGATGGAAATGATAAGGCCCGCTGAGGAGCTAAAAAAAAGAATGCGCGTTAAGAAGAAATAGGAACCGAAATTTTTTTGGGCATAGCTGAGTGCCGATGGCGCGATGGAAGCAAAAAAAGATATGATCAGTGCCGCGCTAGACATAATCCGACCAAGATATTTTCTGCCAAAGAGTTTAGGCCAGGGAACTGCAGAGGCTATCCCGTAAAGCGCCCAGTTAAAGCCGGAAAGGGGAATGAAAAATCCTAGCCCCCATGACCTGGAAACATGCTCTAAAAAAAACATCAGGGCAGCGTTGGTTAAAAAAATAGCAACGAGACAATAGCGAATTGAAATCCTATCCTGAAGAATACTAAATAAAACTCCTAAAATTGCACTAATAATTGCGATAAAAGGAAAAATATTTAGAGGATTGGCGATGGGAGCATGGGCCTCGCGAAAGATATCAACAATGTGAATCTCTAACCCCGTCGAAGTAAATGTTGATGTCGAAACGGCTAGAACGAAAATCCAAAAATCAAAAGTTTTCAGAGCTTGACATAGCGTATAATCTTTGGAGGGATTTTCTTTTCCATTTCCCTTGGGCGTACTGTGCTCAGTCTTTAAACCGTCCAGATTGATGCCGATCGATTGGGGATTGTCGCGACATAGAGCCCAAATAATAGGAAGAAATCCCAAAAGAATGGTAAATCCTAGCATCGTCCAAGCGGTGAGATAGCCCAATTTCTCGATTAAAATATGGATTATTTTGGGTGAACAGCCAAACGTAAAAGAAACGAAGACCCCGGCAATTCCAATCATTGTACAACTTTTTTTGTCGTACCAGTAAAGAAGCATCATACGGCTGGCAAGTGGAATGAGATTTTGTCCACACAGTTTTAATAAAAAAAGTCCCGAAAAAAGTATGCATGTGACCGCAGTAAAGTGCGAAATGTAATGTTCCAAAGCGGCAATGATGGAAACAATATGGCCCATGAAAAAAAGTCCCAATCCTAGCATTAACGCAGAATAGGTTACGGCACGGCGAATGCCTATACGGTCAAAAATTGTACCAAAAAATGGCAGGAGTAGGGTACTCAATAAGGTCGCAAAGAAAAAAAGATTACTAAAATGAACACGGGAAATTTGTAAATTTCTAATCAATACCTCCGTAAAAGGACAGAGACCAACGCTATGGCCTGGAATACTAACCATGCGTGCACAAATGGTGACAAAAAACATAATCCAGCCATAGAAAAATGGTACACGCTTCGGCGAAAATGGAAAATGGGGTGCAAAAATCTTTGATTCAATGGACATAAAAAGACAGTAAAACTGGATAATTTAGGGAACTCTACAAAAATCAAGCATAAAACAAGAAGGAAATTTTAGGACGGCGAAACTTACAGAAAACGTACAATTTCACAAAGTGGAATAAAACCAAGTTGTTCAAAAATAATTTCTTGGGCTTTTTCGAGTGCATCATATTCGCGGTGCAAAATAAAACATCCACTACCAGAACCGGTAATGCAAGGGAAGTAGTCCAAATAATGTAAACGATTAAAAAGTGTTCTAAGTTCAGCGTATTCATCCAAAATTTGTCGTTGAAAGGAATTGGAAAGCAGGGATTCAAAATGCTTTTCATTAAAAATTTTTTTTACTTTTTCCGGGGAATTTTGCAAAAAAAAAGGTTTTTGTTTGAATTTTTTGTAGGCTTCGTCGGTTGCAATAAAAAAAGAAGGACAGAAAATTAGCACGAAGTAATTGGCTAAGTTTTTGTGGAAATCTGTAGAAATCGGCGTCAAAATGTCCCCATGGTCGGTTGCTAACTGCGGTAAATTTTTAATGAAAAACGAACAATCCGTACCCATTTTCCGGGTAAGGGTGGTTAATTTTTCTTCCGAAATGGGGAAATTGTAGAGCTGGTTTAATGCTTTTAGCGTAAAAACACCATTGCTACTCCCTCCGCCGAATCCACCACCGATGGGAATTTTTTTCTTTACGTCAATTCGAAGGGAAAAATTCGCAATGCTGGTCCATGCGCAAAATAGCTCAATGGCCCGGGTAATGGTGTTGTTATCTTCTGGGAATTTTAGAGAAGAATGCTGGAAAATTTTGATGATAGGATTCTGGATTGATCTATTTTTTTTAATGGAAAATACCATGTTGTCGCCGAAAGAAATGGGTGCCATAATGCTTGTGATGTTGCAAAAGCTATCCGAAGCAATTCCGTTGATGGCGAAAAATAAATTAATTTTAGCATTCGACAGTAGCGAAATCGATTCCATATTTTAAAAATAATTATTATTGATGGCTGAAATTTGTACATTTAAAAAGAAACTTGTTGAAAAAATTTTGTCGCAAAAAAATAGGCCCATAGCCATTTTGGGTAACGGTGTTAGTGCTCAGGGCCTTCGAAAATTATTCACAAAACTCGATTTGGAACATATTATCTATGATCAAAATCCGAAAAAAGGTGAAAGCTTTACGAAAGATAATATAAAAAATCATGAAATAATTATTTGTAGTCCCAGTTTTTTACCGAACCATCCCTGGGTTATTCTGGCTCGTCAAAATGGATTATTGTGTTTATCTGAGTTAGATTTTGCGAGTCTATGGTGCGAGGCACCGGTTGTGGCCATTACGGGAACAAATGGGAAAACAACAATTACAACTTTTTTAACGAAATTATTCAATCGCTGTGGTGTTCGGGCATTCTGTGGGGGTAACATTGATCAGCCGTTATCAGAGCTGGTTGCAACGGAAACTTTAAAGTTCAATGATCTTGTTTTTTGCGAAACGAGTTCTTTTCAGGCCGAGAGTTCACAACTGATCCGTTTTACTCACCTAATTTGGTCCAATTTTGCGCCCAATCACCTCAATATGCATGGAACAATTCGTCGGTATTTTTTAGCAAAGTACCGTTTATTGGCCTGTCTACGTGAAGATGCACGGATACTTTGTGGGCAAAATGTACGCCAGTGGGCTCATAAATTTCAAATCGCAATGCCGGAAAAAATGCAAGTCATTGCGTCGAAATACGACGCAGAAGGGACGGCTTTTAGGGATTATCCGCAGCGAGAAAATTTTGCGCTCATCAAAAAATTTTGTTCCATGCATAATATTTCTTCCGAAACAGTCTTGGCGGAAGCAAAAAACTTTCAAAAACCTAAATATCGCCTCGAAAATATGGGCATTATTCGTGGTAATGCCTATTGGAATGACTCAAAATGTACGAATTTTGCGGCGCTCGATGGGGCCCTGAAGAATTTCCCTCGGGAAAAGGTGATTTGGATCGGCGGTGGTCAATCGAAGGGCGAAGATTTGAAAGATATTATTCCTATTTTAAAAGGAAAAATCGAAATCGCATTGCTGATCGGTGAAACGGGAATTGCCCTTGCAGATTTGCTACAAAAACATAAAATTGACGCTATTTATGTGGAAAGTATCAAAAATGCGATCGATGGGATAAAAAAGGCTTGCTTTTTGAAAAAAAACGTCGTGTTCAGTCCAGCGTTTTCTAGTTTTGACCAGTTTTTAAATTACGTCGAGCGTGGAAAATTTTTTGAAAAATGTATTTTCGATTTGAAGTTTTTGCGTCATTAGGCACTCTATTGCCTGGAACAATATTACGTTGATGGCGTAGAATAGGTGAACGTAGGGAGAATGTTATGAAGAGTGTTTTGGCAAGTGTAGTATGGCGTAGGGCCGAGTGGAGTTTATTGCTGGCAGTTTTGTTATTATCGGGATGTGAGACTCCATTTGGCGGTAAGACGGCCCGAGAACCATCTCCCGAGGATACCATTATTGTTACGAAAAAGCCAACGAAACAGGTTGCATTGACGTCTTTCCGTGGTATTGCTGTACCGCGCCGGCCAGAACCGGAGCCGGAACCAAAGCCGGAACCGAAGCCGGAACCGAGGGAAGTTTTAATTGTTGTACCCGAGGTGGTCGTCCCCCATGAAATAAAGCCCACGGGGGGAGAGTATACCGTGCGAAAGGGGGATTGTTTAAGTTGGATTGCTAAAAAATTTAAAATTTCACTAAAAAATCTCCTGGACGCAAATACGTTAGATCGAAATGCAAAATTATTCGTTGGCCAAAAACTTGTATTGCCAGGAGTGACCCAGGAACAAATCGATGCCATGAACACGGCGCCTACCGAGCATGTGGTACGAAAAGGCGATTGCCTATCGCTGATTGCTCATAAATATGGGGTAAGTATTCGCGAGATTCGTATGGCTAATAATTTGAAAAATGATCGCATCATTGTGGGAAAAAAACTCATAATTCCGGAATGCAGGCGCTACATAAGTCATGAAAAAAAAGGAAACGACGGACTAAAGAAAACTAAAAAAGAAAAAAATTTCGAGGTCGATGCGGATGGCTATTACACCATTCGCCGTGGAGATTCCCTATCCATAGTTGCTTCTAAGGCAAAGGTAAGCGTGCGCGACCTACAAAATTGGAATAATATTTCCGATCCCGCTAAAATACAAGTTGGCGAAAGAATTCTTGTAAAAAATAAAACCATTACCCCGGAGGATATAATTAAAAAAGAACCGATCGTTTCGGCAGCGGTTTATCCGGAATCTCCGCCGATTATGCGCGATACGGATTTTTTTGGAGCGATTGATGAAATTCCTGTGGTACATGTTCAGGATTAATGGAAGCTAAAAGGCTGGTTTTTTATTTGTTGTTACCGATTTTTTTTCTTAACGGTGTGGGTTTGCTAGCACTGTCGAGTACAAGTTTAATGTTATTCGGCGGAGTTTATCTAAAAAAACAAATTTTTGCGGTAGTTTTAGCGTTGCTAGCCTGCGCCATTTTTGCCAAACTGCCCATATCATGGCTTTTTAAGCATCGGACCGCTCTGTTAAAGCTAGCTTTCATTGGCGTATTTCTTGTACTTATTCCAGGAATTGGCCATGTGATCAATGGTTCTCGCCGTTGGATACATATGGGTGGATTTAGTATTCAGGTCTCGGAATTTGCAAAAATTGCGCTTATTATTTGGCTGGCGGGCTATATTCAAGAAAATGAGAGTTATTGTATTAATTTTTTTAAAGGTTTTCTTAGGCCTGTTGGTATTTGCGGTGGTCTAGCATTTTTAGTTTTGTGCGAACCGGATTATGGGACAGCATTTTTGATGATGAGCATTACCTTGGTTGTGCTTTTTTTATTTGGGACCTATCTACGCTATCTATTATTTTTTCTAGCAGTGGGCGGAGTTGCATTTTGGGGATTAATTTTACTCAGTCCGGTGCGCCTGAGGCGTATTACATCATTTTTCGATGTGGAGGAACATCGTTTTGATGCAACTTACCAATTATGGCAAGGAATTTTATGTTTTGCTTCCGGTGGTCTTTATGGTAGTGGTATTGGTTTGGGGCGACAAAAATTGTCCTATTTACCCGAAGCGCACACGGATTTCATTTTTCCGGTTATTGGTGAAGAATTGGGGAGTTTGTTTGCCATTTTCATTATTTTTTGTTTTCTTACCTTTGCAATTTTTACCTTAGCGCTGCTCTACTCGAAACAGGATTCCTTTGTGAAAGCCTTAGGTTTTGGCGCGGTTTTGATGATCACGTTCCAAGCGATTATCAACATTGGTGTTGTAACGGGGTGTATGCCGACAAAGGGAATTGCTTTGCCATTTATTAGTTATGGCGGATCAAATTTAATGGCGATGTATAGTCTAGTTGGCCTAATTATTAATTGCATTTGCCATAAAAATACGTCCAAAGTGCATTGCCTAGGCTGTGAAAATTTGTGCTGAAATAGGATAGGAAACGTAGATCTCAAAAAAAACTTGACAGTGAGAGAGAAAGTCTTGAGGCTGGAAGTGTGGGGAGGGGCGAACGGTGCATTTAAAATTTTTAAAATAGTGAGATTGGCAGCTTGAATTTTAAAAAATTTTCCCAGGATAATCGGAGGAGGTTTAGTTGGCTGAGCAAGTAAAAGCAATTTTAGAGCGTATCGTCTACCGCAACGAGGAAAATTGTTATTCGATTATGGAAATGTGTGAAAACGGTACGACACGAAATACGTTTACCGCTTGCGGAAAAGTTCCCGGTGTGAATTGCGGCGAAACCTTAATTTTAACAGGAAATTGGGTTCAGCATCCAAAATTTGGTCGGCAATTTTCCGTAGAATCGTTTTCCGCGGCCTTACCTGCGGATGTCAACGGCATTCGCAAGTATCTCGGTAGCGGTCTGATTCGCGGCATTGGAAAAGTTTATACGGATAGAATTGTCGACCATTTTGGGGCAGACACCTTCGACATTATTGCGACAGAATCAGCGCGACTACTGGAAATTCCTGGTATTGGTGAGGCGCGTGTGCGCAGTATCAAAATGGCTTGGGAGGAACAGTACGCGTTGCGCGATATTCTGATTTTTTTACAAACTTATAATATTTCAAACGCTCTTTGTTTACGTCTCTATAAAATCTACGGCCGGGAAGCAAAACAAATTTTACAATCCGATCCCTATCGTGTTGGGCGTGAGATCGACGGAATTGGATTCAAAACTGCAGATAAAATTGCACAAAATATGGGTATTCCGAGTACACATATTGCGAGGATTGATGCTGGAATTCTGCATGCCTTTACCGTTTTAGAGGCGCAGGGTCATACGGCCTATCCGCAGAAAGAATTTTTGAAATTTGTACAACAATTGCTAGAGATTGGTGAGGATGGCATTACCAATCGCCTGAAAATGCTTATCCAATTTCAAAAAATTAATGTACTGGACAGCGATACTATCCAGCCAAGTCTGATGACGAGTTACGAAACGACGCTGGTAGATAATGTGGTTCGTCTCGGAAGAACGAAATCTCCATTGGCACATATTCATCGTGAAAATGCAATTATTTGGGCACAAAAACGCGAAGGATTTTCATTCGCGTCGGAGCAAATCTCGGCGTTGCACAATGCATTGGCAGAAAAATTATCCATTATTACCGGAGGACCGGGGACTGGAAAAACGACGATTCTACGTGCATTAGTGTCAATTTTGCGAGCTAAAAATGTAAAAATTGGACTGGCAGCGCCAACGGGACGCGCCGCTCAAAAATTGTCCGAAACAACGGCCATGGAGGCGAAAACAATTCATAGATTTTTGCAATTCAATCCGCAAACGAAGCAGTTTTCATACAATAAAGAAAACCTATTGCCCTATGATTTTGTGATCGTCGACGAAGCGAGTATGATTGACACGCGTTTAGCGGTCTCGCTTTTGAATGCGATTCCGGGTAGCGCACATTTTTTGTTGGTGGGCGATAGTGATCAACTGCCGTCCGTGGGTGCGGGAAATATTCTATTGGATTTTATTATTTCTGAGCGATTTTCAGTAACGCGTTTGTCGCAGATTTTTCGCCAGGGTAAACACAGCGAGATTGTGCGATTGGCCCATCAAATTATTCGCGGCGACGGTGAAGTGCCGCCAATTATTCCAATGGAATCCATTTCGATGGAACATGATTTTTCATTTATTTTAGCGGATTCTCCCGAGGATTGCACGGAAAAAATAGAGCAATTGTGTTCGACGATTTTGCCAAATTGCTATCAAATTGACCCTGTCAATGATATCCAAGTTTTGGCACCGCTACATAGGGGAGCGGCCGGAATCGATGTTTTGAATGAAAAATTACAAAAAATTTTCATAAAAAATGGCAGACAAATTCCTTGGTGCCGCTTTTGCCTAGGCGATAAGGTGATCCAACTACGCAATAATTATGAAAAAAATATCTTTAACGGCGATTTGGGGACTATCTATAATTTTAATGGAGAAAATGAAACGATTTTTGTGAATTTTAACAATGAATTTGTCGAACTAAACAAATCTGAACTCGACGATCTTGCTTTGGCATACGCGATTAGCATTCACAAATCCCAGGGAAGCGAGTTTCCAATTGTAATTATCCCTCTGTTGATGCAGCATTATATCATGTTGCAGTGCAATTTGTTGTATACTGCCGTAACCCGCGGACGTAATAAAGTTTTTATTGTCGGCAGTCCGGAAGCATACAATACTGCTATCAGTAATAAAAAAAGCACTAAAAGAATCACAGGCTTGACATTTCTTTTTCAAAAAATTTCTCACCAAACACAGCAATAGCGATGTAAAATTACAATATCGCATGGGCGGATGTTTATTAAAACCCACACATTCAGAAACGACTATGGCGATGGCGGTTGGAAAGGAATCGTTCGGCCTCGCGCATTTCTGTCCGCTGTTTCAAATCGTGGCGTTTGTCGTATAATTTTTTCCCTTTACAAAGTCCAAAAAGTAATTTAATCAGCCCATGTTTGACATACATCTTCAAAGGAATTGCCGTAAGTCCCTCTTTTTCAATGGCATTTTTCACCTTACGTATTTCCCGTTGGCGGAGGAGTAGGTAGCGTTGTCGCTTGGCTTCGTGGTTGGAAAAATTCCCAAAGAAATATTCATCGATCTGAGCATTAAAGAGCACCACAGCCCCCTTTCGATCGGTACGGACGAAAGCTTCATTGATCTGCGCATGCCCCAACTTTACGGATTTTACTTCCGTTCCCTGTAAAACAATACCTGCCTCGAATGTATCACCTATTACATAGTCATGGGATGCCCTTTTATTTTTAATTTCAATGGAGCAAAAACCTTTAGCCATGACACCAACATGGAAAAGCAAAGAGAGAAGTCAAAATTACTTTCGAGAACTTGCTTTGAAGGAAATTTTTCCTTCGATAATCTCACGAAAGGCGATATCTTCCGGTTCCAGTCGCTCCAGGGACATAATAAGTGGACGTTCGCCGAATTTTAACTGCTTAACCCGTTTCGAAACAATGTTAATCAAAATCATTGGATCTTGAATAACATTCTGAGCCGCTTGTAAATAGTCATTTCTCATACTTGGAAGCAAGTTTTGAAGCGCTTGCCAGTAAGTCAAGTTTTTTGTGGTACATTTTAAAATTTATTTCGTTGATTTAAAAAAGATTTTCCTTTTTGTGGAAACTAGGAGGTGTAATGGCCATTCAAAATGGTGATGATGACGATGACGATGAAACAGAGGACGGAAAAGCTACAATAAATAGCCATCTGTCCATGATCCAAAAAAAATTTTTGACGGCACGAAAGATTTTTCTGTGGGGGAGTGTCGATGACGCGTCCGCAAAGGATATTACAGAAAAATTGCTCTACTTGGAGCTTATTGATCCGGGAAAAAAAATACAATTTTTTATCAATACGCCCGGAGGTTCAATTACTGCAGGTATGGCGATTTATGATACCATGAAACTTATTTCGTCGCCAATTGAAGTCATCGTAACGGGTATTGCCGCCAGCATGGGGTCAATCATTCTGTGTGGGCCGAAAAAGGGTAGCCGTCTGCTCTATCCCAGTGCGCGCGTGCTGATTCATCAACCTCTTATTTCAGGGCGATTCTATGCGCAGGCTGTGGATATCGGTATCCAGGCAGAGGAAATGGAAAAAACTCGTGCGGAAATGAATCATATTCTAGCGGAAGCATCCGGACAACCCCTCGAAAAAATTCAAAGGGATACGGATCGCGATTTCTACATGAATGCGCGGGAAGCAATTGAATATGGCCTAGCGGATGCAATTGTAGATAAAATCTGATAGTTTTTAAAAGGAGAAAAAGTGAAAAAATTAGTTATGTTTATGAGTTTAGTAGTCGTTGCTATGGCTCGTTTGCCTGCAGTAGATCTAAAGAATGCGGTAGATGTTAAAACGCAATCGGATGTCGCAAAATCAGGAATCAAAAGCGTCAGTTCGCGGCAAATAACTGACGATTATGATCAGGTGAAAAAAACTAACGAAGAACTAGCTGCAGTTCTCAAGGCAGTACAAAGTGAATTAACATCAATGCTTGTCGATTATAAGGAAACAGAAAAGATTTTAGAGAAAACCATTGAAAAAATCAGTAATCCTGTGTTAAACGAAGATGGGAAAAAGAAATTAGAAGCTGACGCCCAAGTGCTGAAGGTTCAACTTGAGCAAAAGGGAATGGCCCTCAACGACTATAAAATTAATTCGCAAAACCGTATTCTGGAGATGAAGCAGGAAAAAGAGGCTAAAATTGTGGATACCATTAAAAGAACAATTGAAACAGTGGCCGAGGTGGAAGGTTATGCGGTGGTCGTCGACGCAGATAATCCTGCCATATTATTTTGCAAGAAATCTTGCGACATTACGGATAAGGTACTCGAAAAGTTAAATGCTGCGAAACCGAAGCCGGTAGCAGAAGCTAAACAGGAAACGGCGGTAGGGACGGCGACGGCGAAAAAGTGATGAATATTGCCAATTACGTCACCCTATCGCGTATACCATTACTGTTCGTTGTGGTGGGGTTGATGTATTTTCGCATACCATTTGGTTCAACGCTTTGCTTTTTTGTGTATTTGCTCGCAGCGCTGAGTGATTGGTTGGATGGCTACTTGGCTCGGCGTTGCGATGTTGTTTCTACGTTTGGTAAGTTTATGGATGCGCTTACCGATAAAATTTTTATGGTCGGGCTTTTTGTAACGATCCTAGTCCTTGGAATTTTGCCCCAGTGGACGTTGTTTTTTGTGTTGCTCATTATTGGGCGTGAATTTCTAGTAACCGGTGTGCGTCTTGTGGCTTCGAGCCGTGGGATTATTCTGGAAGCGGAACAAATCGGGAAAGTAAAAACGGTGATGCAAATTGTAACCATTGGATTTTTTATTTTATGGCGTGCCGTGGTTGAAGATTTGAAGTTTTTTCCAGATTGGTTTGGTATTTTTATTCGTAACTGTGCGATGATTTTATTTTTAATCACGACCTACTTGACCCTCTCATCGGGGTATCACTACGTCCAACGGTATAAGCATTTGTTCGACGATCAACGAGAGGAAAAATGATTCATATTTTGCGTGCATTATCAACGAAATTTGTACTCAATGTGGCAACATTGGGAGCATTGGGACGGAGTCGTTTTGCTCCGGGAACACTAGGATCTTTGGCCGGAATTGTCTGGTATACGGTCGGCTTTTGGCGTGTAACACTTTTTCAGTTCATGCTTGGGTTTTGCGTCTCTGTATTTGTGGGGACATTATTTTGTGGCGAAGCGGAATACCGTTTGCAAAAAAAGGATCCATCCTGTATTATTTTGGATGAATTTCTAGCGATGCCACTATGTTACTGGGGAATTGAACGATTTGCAGGACAAATTGCACTGTGGAAAATTCTAATCTACGGGTTGCTATTGTTTCGATTTTTTGATATTATTAAGCCCCTTGGCATAAAGTCTTTGCAGAAGTTTAATGGAGGTACGGGTATTATGATTGATGATATTGCCGCAGCCTTTGCCACCTGCCTTTCCCTGCATATTACCGTTCCGATGATTTTTGCATAGAACCCGGCATTGCCTGGTAGGGTTAGCTATCCCCAGGACGTTTTTGGAAAACTTTTTTTATTTTTTTTGGCTTTGATGTTTGACTAAAAATTTACTGCAATATAATGCCGATATATGGATGATAGGATGGGGAGGCACCATAGTTGGTGGAATATTTGTTTTTTTGTAATTTGTTTGCTATTATCGGGATGTGGAGTCTCCACGTTGTTTAACAATTTGGAAGAGAAGGAAGTCAATGAAATGATTGCCATATTGAAGCAGTACGGCATCGCTTCGAACAAAATTATTGGCAAAGAAAGCTGTGCACTTACCGTTTCCAACAATGATTTTTCTGTGGCGATCAATCTTTTAGAGTCACAGGGTTATCCACTTCCCACGTACCAAACCTTGGGCGATGTTTTCAAAAAATCGGGACTTGTTTCCTCGCCATTGGAAGAGCGGGTCCGATTCATGAATGCCCTATCGGAAGGTATTGCGCTTACCATCAGTAAGATTCCTGGGGTACTAAAGTCTCGGGTTCACATCGTCTTGCCAGAAAATGATCCCTACGCCGAACACGTAACGCCATCGTCGGCGGCCGTATTTATTACCTATCGCCCGGATTCTTCGGTGGAAGATTGGGTCCGTGAGATTAAATTTTTAGTCACCAACAGCATTGAGGGATTAGATTTTGACAAAGTATCGGTGGCCCTATTCCCCGTGACACTACCACCACTTCCCAAAGCATCGAAACAGACGGATACCATGTTTTCTTGCATGGGAGTCGATATGACGGATGGTTCTAAGACGCAATTTTTTATGCTAATTGGCGCCCTACTGGCTATCATTTTGGTACTCATTTTTTCGAATATTTTCGTTTGGCTATCGGTTAAACGCAAGAAAAAAGAAAAGGAAGTCAGCGTAGATAACTTGGCCGAAGTTTCGGATATGACTCCATCACCGGCGATCGGGGCAAATGAAAATAAAGAAGAATCACTAGACTAATAACCATGGAAACGGCAGCGTATATTTCGAATTTGTTACACGGGAACACGGATATATTTTCGGCAATCTACGATTTTAACAATGGAATGCTGGATTATATGCATGGAGATTTTATCCCGGAGGTACGGGCAATGGTGGGCGTAAAACCCCTACTCGAGTCACCGAAGGTTTGTGGGAAAACCCTAGCCTATGTGCGAAAGTTATTGGGCATTGACAACTTGGGTTGGTATAACTTTTCGGAGACGCGCTACTTCCTTTGCCTATTGTCGGCGACGGAAATCCATCGCATTATTGGTTACATGGGAGGTATTTGTTTTTCGGAACAGATTCGAAAGATTGTTTGGGGGCGCGAGCTACTACAAATCAAACGAACCATCGGCAATGATGCCTATCTTTTTTCGATACGTAGTGCGCCATTGATGCTAAGGTCTGAAACTGCGGAAAGCTTCCGTGCCAAGGGAACGACGCTCATTGAAAGCATTTTTAACACGGGAAAGACGATTATCGAAATGGGTTTGGCGGGAATACCTCGAGAGATTGCCCAGCGTTTCATTTTGAAATTTCCAAAAAACTTTGGATGGAATTTTAATCATAGGGTTGACGATCCTCAATACTACTTTGAGTTCATAAAAAAGGTCGTCAAACGGGTAATTACGGAGAGCGATAGTGTTGCCGTTTCAACGATAAAGGCATAATATGTTACACATTAATAGAGAAAAATTTCAATTGTTACCGGATGGAAAAATCCTCAAGCGGGAGGATTATTGTGCCTATCTGGAAGCCGAAAGTGCCGTAACTCACGCCTATCGGGAAAATGATAAGCTTATTCAGCACGCGAGCCAACTTTGTAATAGGCTTGTTGCAGATACCAATACCCGGATTTCGGAACTTATCGGGACGGCCAATGCCCGAGCGCAGGAGCTGATCGACGAAGCTAATCGGAACGCCGAAAAAATTGTTCAGGAAGCAAACGAGAAGAGCCAGCGAGTTTTGGATGAAGCCCTCGATAAGCGGGAGAAAATTTTTGAAGAAGCTAAAAAATACTACGAAAGTGAGGCTCGGCGTGGCTACGACGATGGTTACGCAACCGGTAAGGCCGAAATGGCCAAGCAACTTGCCGAACTTGTCGTAAAGAGTACCGATAATATGAAGTATTTGGAAAGCAGCATTGCGGGACTCGTGGTAAAGGCTCTGCAGCGTATCATTGGAGAAGTCGATCGTCGAGAACTGATCGTGGATATCGTTCGCCAGGCATTAAAGGCCGTTAAAAATCAGCAGGAAGCCATTCTAAAGGTTTCGCCACAGGATTCCCAGGCGGTACGCGACAATTTGAAGGAAATTTTATCCGATGGCATCGTTGACTATTTGGAGGTGATGGCCGATTCGCGGCTAAAACCGGGTACTTGTATTTTGGAAACCGATCTTGGTGTCGTCGATGCCAGCTTGGATATTCAAGTGGAAGCAATTGTCGGAGCGTTTAAAAAGGTAATGTCCAAGGATAATGCGGGTGCTATCAAGGACAATTATGAAGATACTCCCGAAGAGCATTTGGAAAAAGCCGTTTCGGAGGAAGAAAATGAATCGGAAGGGAATAGGGAGGCTCTCGATGGCGAAGGGGAAGATATGCAATGAAAAAGGAAACGGATGAATTCGAATCCATTTGGCCAAGTAACGGAGACGCTCGACCATTCGCAGGTAACCGTTACGGGGCAGGGCGATGGGAGTTTTGAAATCGATTCGAAACATAGTAAACAAAACATGGAAAACTTTTAGAAGGATGGGTGTGCAATGAAAAAGGAAACATCGGTAATAAACTCGAATCCATTTGGCCAAGTAACGGCGACGCTCGACCAGTTACTCGAAGAAACTAAGACCGTTAAAACGAAGGGAAAGGTACTCCAGGTCGTCGGAACGATTATAAAGGCGATGGTGCCCAATGTTAAGGTGGGCGAACTCTGTATTTTACGCACACCGTGGGAGGACACGGAGGTTTGGACGGAAGTGGTCGGCTTTGAAAAACAGGCGGCAATTCTGACACCTCTCGGCGAACTCATGGGAGTTTCTTCGGCGACGGAGGTTATACCGACGGGCGATGTTCACAGGGTCGGTGTGGGCGATGATTTACTGGGACGGGTCGTCGACGGTTTAGGTCGCGTGACCGTGGAGTCAATCGAGGAAAAGGGTGAATTTATTCCGGAAGCACAGTATCCGGTATATAATGATCCGCCGGCGGCGATGTCCCGGGCCCCCATTGCCATACCCATATCACTCGGTGTACGGGCGCTGGATGGTCTATTGACCTGCGGCGAAGGCCAACGGCTTGGCATATTCGCTGCGGCTGGCGGTGGTAAAAGTACGCTTTTGGCGCAGATTATCCGCAACACGGAGGCGGAAATCAGTATATTGGCGCTGATCGGCGAACGTGGCCGCGAGGTGCGCGAATTCGTGGAAAAGGACCTTGGCATAGAGGGTATGAAACGGGCGGTATTGGTCATTGCGACGTCGGAACGATCGGCAATGGAGCGGCTCAAAGCGGCCTACGTTGCGACGGCGATTGCAGAATACTTCCGCGATAAGAATAAAAAAGTCCTTCTTATGATGGATTCTGTAACGCGTTTTGGTCGTGCACAGCGTGAGATCGGACTAGCGGCGGGCGAACCTCCGGCGAGGAGAGGATTTCCTCCTTCCGTATTTGCGACGCTTCCCAAACTGATGGAGCGGGCCGGCCAATCACCCAAAGGATCGATTACGGCGCTCTATACCGTATTGGTCGAAGGTGATGACATGACCGAACCCATTGCCGATGAAACGCGATCCATTTTGGATGGCCACATTATTCTATCGCGAAAGCTAGGTTCGGCAAACCATTATCCGGCGATTGATATTTTGGCAAGTATCAGCCGTTGTATGAGTGCGATCGTGGACGATGCCCACAAAGCGGCGGCCGGAAAATTGAGGAGTATTTTGGCGAAATACAGCGAAGTTGAACTACTCGTACGCATCGGTGAATATAAGCGCGGTTCGGATCCGGTGACGGACGAGGCGATTGATCGCGTTGATGATTGTAATAATTTTCTAAAGCAAGGACAAAAGGAGTGTAACACTTTTAATGAAACGGTCCAGATGCTTAAAAAAGTGGTTGGAATGTAATTGCTATGGCGCGAAAATACGAGTTAGACGATTTGCTACGGGTACGGGGAATTCGCAAGGATCGTGCCGAAAAAAATCTGAAACAGGCCCAACAATTATTGAAGGAGGCGGAGCAGGCGATTGTCAAAGCCAAGCAGGAATTGGAGGACTACAAGATTTTTGTCGTCAAGGAAACGAAGCGATTATATGATCAAATTTTAAAAAAAAGTATCAATAAACGAGAAATTGATAATTTGCATTTTATGGTTAAGGAATTGCAAAATAAGATTTTTGATTATCAAAAACGCGTTGAAGATGCCATATTGGCTTGCGATAAGGCGAAAGAAAATCTAGACAATTGCCGAGAAGAGCTACGTCTTGCGGAACGAAACATTGATAAGATCGAGTCAATGAAGGATGTTTGGCGCGAGCAGGTTAAATTGGAAGAGGAAAGGCAAGCGGATGCGGAACTCGAAGATCTTCCGGCGAAACGCAGGTAATTTTTCATGAAAAGGAATAAAAAATGAGTGAAATAATAGTCGATACTAGTGATACAAATACGAGGACGGTTCAAACGGAATCGTTGCCGGTGGATAAGAAACAACCAGATGCGCGGGATGTTGAGAATTTTCAAGCGCTTTTGAGTGAACGAGTGGAAGGTGACCAGAAAAAAGATTCCAAGCGAAATTCGCAAAACAGTGAAATAGAAGAATCCGGAGGGAATATTTCTGTTTTTACGTTATTATTGGGCGGAAAAGTAGAAAGTAAAAAAACGGAAACAACTTCTGGGCGGAAGGAAGCAAAAGTCGAGGCAGTGGTCGATGCGAAAGTCGATGCAAATGAAGTAACCCTAGTTACGGAAAAATTCGGAGCTATGTCGAAAAAACCGGAGACCGTTCCGGTGAAAACGGAAACAGCTTCTGGACGAGGGGAAGCAAAAGTCGAGGCAGCGGTCGATGCGAAAGTCGATGCAGATGAAGCAGCCCTGGTTGCAGAAGCTTTTAGAGCTATGTCGAAAAAACCGGAGACCGTTCCGGTGAAAACGGAAACAACTTCTGGATGGAAGGAAGCAAAAGTCGAGGCAGCGGTCGATGCGAAAGTCGATGCAAATGAAGCAGCCTTGTTTACAGAAGATTTTGGAGCTATGTCGAAAAACCCGGAGACCGTTCCGGTGAAAACGGAAACAGCTTCTGAGCAAGAAGATGCAGCAGTCGATGCGAAGGTCGATGCAAATGAAGTAGCCGTCGTTGTGGACAAAGAAGCAGTAAAGTCGGAGACCATTGGCGTGTCGATGGACTTAGGTGGAATGTCGGGAAATGTTTCACCGGGCGAAAGAATATTGAATGCGTTGGGACAAATTTCAGACAGCAAATCCATTGCCCATGCTGAGACGATTTCAAAGGTTGGTCGCGAGATCAGCGAATATCTAGCAATTAATAGCGCTAGACAGGAGGCCGTTATCAGATTCAAAGGAGATGTTTTGCCCGATACCCAAGCCTCAATCATCCGCCAAGGTTCAACAGTTTCTATAACATTTGAAACGAATAATCCACAATCAAGGGAAATCTTGAATGTAGGGTGCAACGAGTTGCAAATCCTTGTCGAACAGTTGAAAGATGTTAAGAGGGCTTATGTCAAGGTTGAAACGCAAGAATCCGGTGATTTAGGCGAGAAAAATTCGCAAAAACGCCAGCAAAATCAGCAATCCGGAAGAGAAAATGACGAAAATACACACTAAAAATAGTTGAGATTGACAAATTTTGTAAATATTTTTGCCTCAAATCGGGGTCCCTATAGTTTAATGGATAGAACCGCGGTTTCCTAAACCGTTAATCCCAGTTCGAGTCTGGGTGGGGGCGCCATTTTTATCGTTAATTTTCGTTCTTGACATATGTGAAGCCGGAATCAAGGCTAGGAAGTAGAGGGAGGGGTGAGCGGCGTATTCAAAATACAGAAACGTCGCTCATAGAGTTTTTTGCTGTTTTGTCAAGTTTTTATGTGAAAAATCTATCTTTAGCCATGGTCGCATAGGCATTTGATTTTAGCCGTACGGGCTATCAATTTTTTATAATTTATTTTCTCAGTAAGACACAGAAAATATTGGAAATTTAAAATTATTTAGTATTTTTATCCATACGAAAAAACAATTTTGCATTTTGAGTCGTAATCGTAGAGAGTTCCAATTCCGATAGTCCCAGCAATGTTGCGACATAGCGGGCTGTTTCACGAATAAAAGCCGGTTCATTTTGTTTCGATCGAAAAGGAATCGGGGCCAGATATGGGCTATCCGTTTCCAACATGAGGCGCTCCACACCTTGTGCTAAAAGAGCTTGGCGAATTTTTTCAGCATTTTTATAGGTTACAATTCCCGTAAAAGAACCGCGCCCACCACGGATATTAACCTCACGAATCATTTCCGCATCCTCGGAAAAGCAATGAATAACGATATTTTCCCAATTGCATTGGGACTGATCGATCAACGTTTTACAATCTTCAAAGGCATTGCGAGAATGAATAATAATGGGGCAATCGTATTTCCGGGCGATTAAAAGTTGTTGCCGAAATGCTTCTTTTTGTTGAGTAATAATAGTCGTCGCATCACTTTTGATATCATGATAATCGAGACCGAACTCGCCCATGGCAATGGGATGCGGTGTTTTAGAAAAAAATTGTTCCAATATTTCGAGATCTGCTTCCCAATTTGGCGTTACATTGGTGGGGT
The DNA here is from genome assembly GCA_031267435.1 of Puniceicoccales bacterium. GTDB lineage: Bacteria > Verrucomicrobiota > Verrucomicrobiia > Opitutales > LL51 > LL51. Next base: position 18,323 of record JAIRZB010000085.1, read on the forward strand.
GGATACCAACCGAGTAGTGCACGTGTGCGTATCGGTTCGCAATCTCGCGATGTAGAGGCCAATCGGCGGCCTCCGTACCGCAGGAAATCATTGCTTCGACGGCTGCTTCTTTCGCATGTTGCAGGATAGAGTCGAGTCCATTTCCAAAAAAATCAAGGTGGCAATGTGTGTCGATGAGATTCATAAATCGAGCAATTGATGTAAAATTTTGTCAATTAATGCCGGATTAGCCTGACCACCGGTTGCTTTCATCGTGCTACCTTTCAATGCATTGATGGCCGTTGTCTTGCCTGAGTGATACTCCGCAACCGCTTTGGGATTACTTTCGATGGCCGTTTTACAAAAATTAACCAATTCTTGTTCGTTTGAATTTTGCGCTAAACCCTTCTGTTCGATGATATACCGCGTATCCTTTCCCGTTTTAAACATTTCAATAAAAATATTCTGGGCCGTTTGTTTAGAGATTACGCCCTCGTCGATCAGTTTTACCAACTCTGCCAGTTGCTGTGGCATAATACGGAAATTATTTTTTGTGATACTGAGGTGAGCTTCTGAAAGTTCTCGCAAAAGATCATTGGCAATAAAATTAGCAATAGCCTTTGGTTGATTGTAACACTTAACCACTTCCTCAAAATAGTCGCAGAGCTCAGAATTGGGGTAAAATACCGATGTTATGGTATAGGGCAGATTGTATGTCGTAAAAAAACGTTCCTGCTTTTGAAAAGGAAATTCCGGAAGCGATTGTTGTAATTCATGGACAAGTGTACGCTCAATTTTAAGAGGGACGAGGTCAGGATCCGGAAAATAACGGTAATCATTGGCCGTTTCTTTGGATCGCATGGGCGTAGAAATGCCTCCATCGGCATCCCATTTTCGCGTCTCTTGAACAATACGTTCGCCCTGGGAAAGCATTTGTTGCTGGCGTTGGATTTCGTAGGCAATGCCATTTCTGACACCTGAAATGGAATTTAAATTTTTGAGCTCAACTTTTGTTCCGAGTTCCTTTTGTCCCTTTGGGCGGACACTTACGTTTGCATCGCAACGCATCTGGCCCTTTTCCATATCGCAATCCGAAATACCGGCATAGGAGAGATGCATGCGCAGGGAAGTGAGGTAAGCAAAGGCTTCGTCGGCCGACCGCAGATCGGGTAGCGAAACAATTTCCATCAGTGGAACGCCGGCGCGATTAAAATCAATCAAACTTTGCTCCCCCTCGTGGGTCAATTTACCGACGTCTTCTTCGAGTTGGATGCGATCGAGCGCAATTTTTTTATGTTCACCCATTACATTTCTTGAAGGTCCCGGCAATTCAATTTCAATGAAACCGCCCTTACAAATTGGGTAATCGAGCTGAGAAATTTGATAATTTTTCGGATTATCGGGATAAAAATAATTTTTGCGATCCCAGCGTGTAATTTCGGGGATAGTGCAATTGAAAATTAATCCGGCGCTAACCGCCTGACGAACGGCTTCCTCATTAAGTACGGGCAGTGCTCCGGGTAACCCTAAAACGGTGGGATCCGTGAACGTGTTAGCGTTGGCACCATAGGCGTATCCCGATTGGGCAAACAATTTTGAAGCCGTTTTGATTTGCACATGAACCTCTAATCCAATGACCGCTTCGTATTCCATTACAGTTCCTGTAGTTAGGGAATTATTTGGAGGACTTTTTTCAAGCCCAAATTGCGTATATCAATTTCGAAAAATTAAATTTTGTTGAGTTTTTTTAATTGAGATCGTTATTGGCTTCCATCGATTTTTTTATATTCATCATTCTAGCGTATCGGTTTTGCATGGAATATTTTAGCTTAAATTCCGTTCTACGATTGGACATGGACCAGCATTTCGTAGGCCACTTCGGTGACGACATCGACTTCATCGGGGATGTTGTTGAGTTTAAGCACCATATGGGAAGTTTTTTGGATGGGATAGGGACCAAAGCGTTGAGGATCGGTAGCCGTAAACAAGCCGAATGTGGGGCGATCGAGGGCTGCAGAAATATGCAAAGGACCGCTGTCATTGGCAATAACAAGGCTAGCGTTTTTAATTAGAAATACAATGTCGCTCAACGAAGTTGTTCCCCGTAGATCGAAAAGCTGCGGCGAAGTAATTTCGAAAATTTTATCTTTTCTATTACCCAGTAACAAAACCACCGCATTAGGAATATATGGGGGGAGTTTTTGAGACAAGGCAGGAAAAAAACGCCATTCTTTTTCGGGTCGTTGACTTTCTGGGAATAGGCAAATAAGTGGCCTGGAATTAAGTTCCGTATTGATGAAACATTCAAAAGTGGGCGATGAAATATTTTGAAGCTCTGGGACAATTCCAGAAACAATTTTGTTACATTCGACGACATCTAGGAATTCTCGAAGAATATCGATAGCGTGCACGGTCCCCGGGTAGTTGGTTTTTTGATTATATGCTAGGTATGAAAATTCACGGGCATCTTGTCGACCGACTTTGCATGGGGATTTGGCGATGGCGGTCATAATACCACTGCGAGCAAGACCCTGCATATCGAAGACGTAATCATAATTTTCGCGACGTATTTCTGAAATAAGGCGAAAAATAGAGAACATATCCCCCTGGCGTTCATAGATGAAAACATTTCTAGCGATTTGGGATGAAGCCACAATTTCAACAAACTTGTCACCCACCACCCAATCGATGACACACTCCGGCAATTGCTTCTTCAATTCACTGATGACAACCATTCCGTGAATAATATCCCCAAGGGAAGAAGGCTTAATAACCAGAATGTGCATCTAATTGCTTAATCGTTGCGCACTTTCAATTTCATCAACAGGCGCAAAATCTCCATATAGATCCATATGAGCGTTACGAGCAGACCCAAGGCTGCTATCCATTCCAGCTTTTCGGGAGCACCTAATCGGCTTTGACGGACGATGAATTCAAAGTTTAAAAGCAAATTCAATGCGGCAATAACGCAAACCACGACACTAAACCCGATACTAAGATTCGAAGAGCCATGAATGATAGACAGCCCCGGAGAGCCAAAACATGACATGATCCAACTTGCGAAATAGATAAAAGCAACTCCGGCCGTTGCGACGAAGATAACCGTTGCAAACTTTTCCGTTGGCCGAATAATTCCAGCCTTATATACAAAAAGCATCATAGCGAAAACGCCGAATGTTCCCGTAGCTGCCTGTACAACAATTCCCGGATAACGCCTTTGCATAAGCCACGAAATGGCACCGATTACAAAACCTTGGCCGATGGCATATAGGGGAACGGTGATTTTCGCAATATCGGGCTTAAACATCGTTACAAAATACAAAACAAGCGTTCCGATTGAAAATAGCATGATTTTTCCGCCAATTTCCTCAACGGTAGCATAGGAACGGGTCCATGCAAAAGCGGCGCCCGCTAGTAATAAGAATAACGCAATAAAAGACTTGCGAATAACACCATCGACGGTCATGGCCATCGTCTGGACATCCTGTGGATGGAAAACACTTTCTTTAAAAACTGGATTTGAAGTATGGTCGTAATTCATAGCTAACTCCTACTGTAATTGCATGCTAATCATATGTTTTTTTTGTCAAGTTTAATTCTCGTTCACCGTGAATTTCCTAATTCATTTAAATAGTCCAAAACACCTCTGATATAATAAAGCATGTATGGATCTTCGAGGGCGCAAGCGTATTGAATAATATTAAAACCGTTTTGGTTTCGAATTTCCAAAACATTTACACCCATTCTATAGGCCAAAACGAGAAACAATGCGATGGCGTACTTATCTTTCCGTTGGATAGCGGAAAAAATCATGGGATTTCCATTTAAATCCTTGAGATGCAGTGCGTCAGTAACAGCCTTTTTGCTATCTTGAGGCATCACCGGTATCCATTCCCAGAGAGGCAGAGTTGGGCAGTGACGCTGGATTCCTTGGGTCATCATCTCTCCCCATTCCTGTACATCTAGAGGATTACCGCTGCTTCTGGAGGAATTTTTTGAATTACTTTGTGCGGTTGAAGTTGATGGAGTATGCCGATCGGGGGCGCTTCCAAGCGCCGCCCTGGTAGGGCATAAAAAGGATGCTAAAAAAAATGCACTTAATACCGTAAATGATCTAGACATAAAACACTATCGTTTACTTAATAGGTCCCTAAAAAGGCAATGTCAAGGTTTTTTTTTAAGATGATTGATTTTTTCTTGCCTATGGAAAATTTTTTGGGGAAGTAATCGAGGGTTTTGCAAAAAAATACTTGCTAAAACAGTAGGCGTAAGTAGGGTAAGAGGCGGTCGGTGAGGTATCCAAGTGGCTAAAGGATGCAGACTGTAAATCTGTCGGGCTCTGCCCTTCGAGCGTTCGAATCGCTCCCTCACCACCATTCTGAGATCGATTGATTACGATATCAGCCCTAGGCTCCGGGGAATGGAAGAAAAATTATGGAGATGCCCTTTGGGTAGTGCTTGGCAATGGCTGTTTATGTTTTGTTTTCGTTATATTTGCTAATTAAATTTAAGGTCATTTGGTAGGTGGCGCCGATGCCGGCGGTACGGAAGTAGGGGATGCATTTAAGGCTAAAGCATCTATTTATCTTCTAAAATTTCTGAAAATTATTAATGATTTATTTAATTTGTTAAATTTAATGAATGTTTTTTTTTGTAAATTGGGATGCTTATGTAAATAATTTAGTGGAAACGGCAGCAGGGCAGGGCGACACTCTAAGTCTTTATCTCCTGGAAATTTTCGAGAATCTATTTTATTGCGCTTACTCGAAATCCTTTGAATGGGGGCTAATGCGCTAAAAAATCGGTCGACATTTTTCAGTTTTCTTTACCAATCACGGAATACCCCTCAGGCTATGCAATTGGAAGACTTTCGATGGTAGGTTCGAAATCATTTTTGTACGGAAGCTTTCGCTCTACGTATCAACTGAGCAACGGTATCCGTCGCCTTTGCACCAACGCTCATCCAATAAATTGCTCGCTCCAGATTCATCGATAACTCCGAAGAATTGCCTTTCGCCTGGGGTTCATATATGCCCAACTTTTCCATATATTTCCCATCTCGACGACTCGAGCTTTCCGCGACAACAATCTTATAGGAAGGATGATGAATTCGTCCTTGCCTTTGTAATCTAATTCTCAACGCCATATAACGCCTCTAAAATCAGAATTGATCCATGGATTGTCAAGTTTTTTTTAATGTGAACAAAAATAATTGCAATGAATAGGAAGGTGGTTTTTGTTAAGTGTAAAACTATAAAATTGACATTAGGGAAAATTTTGCCGTATTAAAAAAAACGCATGAGGAAAGTTGTCGTCGTTATATCATCCATCCTGGTGGGAATTTTTATTATTTGGTTTTGTTGTAAGCCGTCCGATATCGATCGCGTTGCCAAAAAGGAAAAAAATGTGCTTCACTTCGGAACGTGTGCCGACTATCCGCCCATGGAATATTACCGTGATGGTATACTGACGGGGTTCGAGATCGAATTAGTAAAGTCCATTGCCAAAAGCTTGGGAAAAGAAATTGTTTTTGAAGATATGACATTTAGTTCTCTGCAAGTCGCCCTAGAGAAGGGATTTCTTGATGCTTTTGTGGCTGCGTTCGGAATAACTCCGGAGGGGCGGGAAAAGTTTGATTTTACTATTCCTTATTATATCGAAGGGCTTGTGCTTCTGCACAAAAAAAGCGATCCAATAGCGAGCCTGCAAGATTTTTCTGAAAAAAAAGTTGCTTATCAGCTTAGTAATCAGATAAAAAAAGGTTTAGAAGAAAATATCCCCGAAGCGGAATTGATTTCAACGGATCGGATCGATGTGGCCATGGAAATGTTCAAGGCTGGCCACGCGGACTGCGTGTGTATGGATATATTCATTGCGGATGGTTATTGTGAAAAAAATTCTGACTGGACCTATTACGTACCGGATGCTCTAAAAGTAAGTGAGGGCACTGCAATCGCTTTCCCTAAAGGCTCTTCATTAAGGACTAAATTTAATAAAATTTTAAAGACGATGGAAGCCAGTGGGGAATTGCAGGCATTGAGAAATGAATGGCAATTAAGGGCAACATGGAAATTACCGAATGAATATACCGAATGAATAAAATTATTTCCAATTTTTTATATGTTGGATCAGGAATCGGTCTTACCTTGAAGTTGACATTCGGAGGTGTTTGCATTGGGATTGTTGGCGGGATTCTGTTATCGGTACTGCGCTACGGCGCCATCGGTAAACCGGTTGTTAATGCAATCGTCTCGGTTCTCAGGGGAACGCCACTCCTATTGCAATTGAGTTTCATTTATTTTATTACTCCGGGTCTTGTAGGTTTCAGGCTTGATCTATTGTCGGCAGGTATTTTAGCGTTTGGCATCAATAGCTCTGCCTATATTGCGGAAATATTCCGAGCGGGCATAGAGAGTTTGCCGAAAGGGCAATTTGAAGCAGCTCAGACGCTGGAAATTCCACGATTTTACATGTGGAAGGACATTATTCTACCCCAAGTCATAGTAAATATTTTCCCGGCCATGGTCAACGAGGTAATCGCTTTGCTGAAAGAAACGGTGATGATTGCTATGATCGGCGGCATGGACATTATGCGCAGGGCTCAAACAATTGCCGTCGAACAATACGAGTATTTTATGCCACTTTGCATAGCAGGTACCTATTACTATGGCCTCGTTTTATTCATTGGATTTGTAGGGAAAAAAATTGAAAACAGGAAGTTTTATGTTAAAAATTCGTGACATCCGTAAGGTTTTTAACCATATTGAGATCCTGAAAAATATTAGTCTCGACATAGAAAAATCGAATATTTTTGGCATAGCGGGGCCATCCGGTTGTGGAAAGTCGACATTTCTTCGTTGTATTCAAAAACTGGAATTCGCCGATCGAGGTACCATAGAATGTAAGGGTCGTACGGGTTTTATGTTTCAAGATTTCCAGCTTTTTCCCCATATGACGGTGCTGCAAAATTTGACATATGCTCCCAGTTTAAAAAATAAGGATAGGAAAACGAATTGTAAAAGGCAGGCGGAAGATATGTTGAACAACTTGGGCATTGCATCCAAGATCAATGAATATCCGGGTTCCCTATCCGGTGGCCAAAAACAGCGAGTCGCATTGGCGAGAAGTTTGATGGCTAATCCGGATATTTTGCTATGCGACGAGCCAACTTCCGGCCTGGACGTGTCAACAATAATGGACGTTATTTCCCTGTTAAAATCTATTAATAAACAATTGAATATTACGATCATCATTGCTTCCCATGATTTGGATTTTTTGACTAAAATTTCCGATAGAATTATTCTGCTAAAAGGCGGGGAAATCGCCGTAGATATTAATCCACGGACCTACGATGCACCAATCGATTTCTTGAAAAAATACTACTGAAAATTTTTCGAGAAAAAATTTAGCGTTTGCTAAAGATTAACTTGCTTTTGCGAAAAAGTACACTATGGATAGATGACAGAGGTATATTATGTCCCAACATCCGAGTTTCCAAAGAGGTGGTAGTCATGGCGTAAAACGTAGTGTTCTAAAACGTTTCGAGCGCATCGAGTTATTGCGCAAGCGTGGCCAGTGGAAGGAAGGTCGTCGCTTGACCGCCTTGCCAAAAACTAAACCGGAGGTGTAACATTGATTCTATCCCAATCGTGTGCTCCGATGACCATTTCGAGAAAATGTTGGAGTATATTGTGGCAGTTTTTAACTATTATTGCGATTATTTGCGGTATTGCGAGTCAAATTAAAATTCCAGTTCTGGTTTGTCGTACGCCAATTGTTCGTGAAGTTTCCGTGGAAATTGTGAATGTTTTGGAACAAATGGAAGAAATTGACCACCATTCGTCGAGAATACAGTTTTTGGGGCCTAGGAATGAGGTAGCTCCAGAAAATTTACAGTTACCCGAGTGGGAGGAAATGGAATATGTGGACCCGGATTTTGTTATCCCATGATTTTAGGCATTGAGAGTTCCTGCGATGATACGGGACTTGCGGTTTTTGATCAACAAAGCGGATTATTTTCATACGAAAGAACGAGTTCTCAGGTTGATTTATATGTGCCCTATGGCGGAGTGGTTCCCCAACTAGCTGCCCGCGAACATCTGCGCAATTTTCCCATTTTGCTAGAAGATTTAAAGCAAAAAATTTCTCCATCGGAAATTACAAAAATCGCAGTTACCTGTGGCCCTGGGTTGCCGGGAAGTTTAGCGCAAGGAATTACATTTGCAGCAAGCTTGGGATTGATTCTAAAACGAGAAGTTGTAGGTATTCACCATCTGCGTGGCCATATTCTATCGCCGTTTATCGGAAAAAATTTAGAAGAAGAAGGTTTTAGAAAAAACAATTTTCCCCATCTATCGCTCCTTGTCTCTGGAGGAAATACGATTCTAGCAAAAGTTAGTTCAAGTTTTGAAGTACGAATTCTTGCGCAAACGGTCGACGATGCGGCGGGCGAAGCCCTCGATAAGGGAGCGAAATTATTGGGATTAAAATATCCCGGAGGTCCCGAAGTGGAACGTTTTGCAATGCTGGGTAATGCAAAGCGGTTTAAATTCCCCCAGGCATTTACCAAAGCCGATGAAATGTTTTTTAGTTTTTCTGGCCTGAAAACAAGTTTGCGCTATATGCTTGAAAAATTGAGCGATGAAGACCTTCGCATACAATTTAATGATATTTGTGCCAGTTATCAATTTGCAATCGTAGATATTTTGGTAAAAAAAATGGAACAGGTTTTGATGCAAGGCGGTTTCTGTAGCATGGGACTATCGGGTGGTGTTTCAAATAATTCTTTTTTGCGGAAAAGTGCATTAGCGTTGGGAAAAAAATATGGCGTTCAGTGCCATATTCCCGAAGCAAAATATACGGGCGATAATGCGTCGATGATTGCCTTTGCGGTAGCTGTCGATGAATCCCATGCTTCAAAAATAATTGATTTCTATCCCAATTGGAGACTGTAAAAGCAAAAGCAAGGGGGAATCCTTCCCCCTTGAACCCCCTAGCAAGGAGTCACGGACTCCTTGACCTCGGTATGCGGCCACACCATGCGAAATTTTCGCATGGCTTGGCCGCAACGGTCCTTTGTTCAGGCCCGCGGCTACGCCGCGGGCC
>JAIRZB010000038.1 GCA_031267435.1 Puniceicoccales bacterium
ACTCCTTGACCTCGATATGCGGCCAAACCATGCGAAGTTTCGCATGGTTTGGCCGCAGGGTCAACTTAGTTGCCCCGCCCGCGGCGAAGCCGCGGGCGGGGCCTTAGGGCCCCTTGGTCGGGCGATTACACCGGCGTCAGCCCCGGGTATCGGCCGTAAAACAGGTCCAGGGGATGGTATCCCCTGGCAAGGGATTGCAAGGGGAAGGATTCCCCTTGCCCTGGCGGGGATTCTAAGGGCGCGCAGCCCTTAGAGGAATACATTTTGTATTTCACGTGGGACAGTTTCGGCGGCGATTATTTTTCGGATATTTTGGGAATGGGGGAGGACTTTCAAGATTTTTTCGCCGGAAAATTGTTCCACTGTTTCAATTAAAAATTCGTCGATTTCGCCGTTAAGTACGATACCGACAATGGGAATAGTTCTATTTCTCAAAGCTTCAACGGTTAAAAAAATATGATTAAGGCAACCTAATTTCGACTGGGCAACGATTAGGACTTTGGCATTCATTTTTTTTGCGAGATCAATCATTTGGAAATTTTTAGTAATTGGAACCAATACACCACCTGCTCCTTCGACGACGGCATTATCCGGTGTTTTCTTTAAAATTTCACCCATATCGATATTAATTTTTTCATTACTGGCAGCATCATAGGGGGACAGGGGTAGTTTTAGTCGATAGATTTCGTCGAAGGTGAGTGTATTGGGAAAAAGTTTTTTGACTGTTTCACGATCGCTATCGCCACCGGTCTGAATTGGTTTCCAATAAGCAATTTTCATTTGATGACAAATCCACGCGGAAACAATGGTTTTTCCGACATCGGTATCGGTTCCTGTCACGAAAATATTCATTTCATTTTCTTCCTAGTACCACGAAAAATACGTTGTAATTCAAATTTATTTTGACCGGATTCGCCAGAAGTCTTGCCGCTATTTTAATTTTATTCTGCGGAGTCGTTATTCCCTGGGCTCCTATGGACTTAAAATGTTTCGCAGCGTCGAGGGCATTTTCGAAGAACAGATCATAGCGTTTAAAATCGGAACGAATGACATCGCCCTGTTTTTTTGCTAGGGCAAGCAGAGCCTCAATATTCCAGTAATAATGTGCCAAAATTGGAATATTTTTTTCGGCGAATAAATTTTTATAGGCGGCAAAACTTCCTTCGACCGGAATTGAAAAGGCAAAATATTTACATTGCAACAAAATTTTCATTAAAAATGATTCAATATTTTCGAACCACTGTAGGGCTAAATTAGAAATTCCGAGGTCATAGGTATTGTTAAATGAGTAGTTTTCGGCATCACCGACGATATAATTTTGATTCGGTATTTTATTTTTTGCGCTGAGAATCATATTTTCCGACAGATCGCACAGGGTATAGGTTGCATTGCGGTAATATTTTTGGAGGGCGAGGGTTGTAAATCCTGTTCCGCAGCCGATATCGAGAATTTTTTTATGATTTTCGGTGCAGGAGGAGCAGAGACACGCCAGATATTCGGACGTTTTCTTTTGAACGGAAGCATGTTGATCATAGGTTGCCGAGGCTTCGCCGAAATTATTTGATAAATGATTCAATTTCATGGGCAACAATTTTCGGACTATGAAATCCCAATGTATGGTTAATATCTAGATTCAATATTTTTACCGTTACATTGGCCATGGCTGAAAAATTGTCATCAATAATAATTTTAGGGACAATTTTATCTGCGTATGTTCCAATGACCATCGTCGGTACACCGCAATGGGAGTAGTTTTTTTTCATCATTTTCAATTCGGAAAGCAATATTTTTTTCGATAAACTTCCGGATATCCGGGCGAGATACCCGCATGATTGGTAAAATTTTTCCAATTCCCTCACATGATCGATTTCAATATTTTGAATCATAGTATTCAATTTTGGTTCAATAATTTTTCGCAACGCATCGTAATGGCCGCAAAAATTTAAAAATCCCTGCAAGCCAATTAGATGGGAAAATTGGAGGGCCGAGTGATTAAGTTTTAAGAAGCCCAAAGAATGGCCAATGGCGATATATTTTTGGTTTGGGTCGACTGTTTCATCGCCGAAGTAATGGATATTACCATCCAACAGAGGAACTAGGTGTTGCCAATAGTCGTCCGTGAAACCAAAACCGTGGGCTAGAATATAATTTTTCATGGGACGAGGGTTTGGATTAATGTTTCGATTGCGCTCGAAGTATGATGGGCACAGAGCGCGATACGGATGCGTGGTGTTGGTGAAGTGGGCCGTGTAATACCGGAGACAACCACACCATTTTTAATACATTGCCCCTTCATTTTCAGCATTAGTTCTACATTTTCGCATGGTATGGGCACAATATTCGTGCCCTTTCCTTCTGCATTTATTCCGTGATATTTCAAGATATTTCTGAGTTTTTGCGTTTCGTTGAGCAAGTTTATTCGCACATCGACCAATGAGCGAATCAAATTCCAAGCGCACATTGCCGCGCCGATACAAAACGGTGAAAGGGCGGTGGAGTAGATGAAACTTTTACATTTTTTGACGAGATAATTTTGGATGAGATGGGAGCAAGCGACATAGGCACCCGAGGATCCCACTGCTTTACTCAGCGTTCCCATGGTGAGTGTTGTTTCTGGATTTAGGGCATAATTCGTCGACAATCCGTAGCCATTTTCCCCATAGAGTCCGGTAGCATGGGCCTCATCGAGGTATAATAATGTTCCATAGCGTTGGGATAAATCGGACAGGGCCCGAAGGTCGGCCCTATCGCCATCCATGCCAAAAACCGTTTCAGATACGATGATACTGTGCCTAGGATTTTCTTTTTTTAGAATTGTATCGAGGTGATCGTAGTCCAAGTGATTGAATCGGAGTAACTTTGCGTGGCTTGCAAAGGCGCCGTGGTACATACTTGCGTGATTTAGTTTATCGAAAATGACGGTTGTATTCCCATTGGTCAAGCATTCAAGGATACCCGAATTGGCTTGAAATCCGGAATTAAAGACCAGGGCTGTTTCCGTTTTTTTATCCTTTGCGATCATTGCTTCGAATTCGGCAAAGAGTCGTTTATTACCGGAAAGCAATCGCGATCCCGTACTTCCGGCGCCATATGCCCTAGCCGCATTGCAGCCGGCTTCAATGACCGCACCATTCCTAGAAAGTCCCAGGTAATCGTTGCTCGAAAAATCGATAAAAGTTTCCGGATAATTTACTAACTTCCGAATATTGTCCGTTTCTAGGATAAGTTTTTTATATTGTATGAGCAATTCAGCCATGGCATGGGTTCACTTCTGTTGGGATTCAATTTTTCGTCAACCACATTATTAATGATTAGATTGGTTTATTTTCTGGGACTCATACACGAAGTGTATTATTTTTTTTTTGCAATAGGTTTCAGACCGGGGGTGCAAATGTTTGATTGTAGAAAATTCTAAAATTTTCAAACTTGGTGCTTGACGTTTTGAATTTTGCATAGAGGAATAGAATCAACGGAAATGAGTACGGAAATAAGTACGGATAAATTTAGGAAGATTTTGACCATAGTTCTGATAGGTATGGTCACGTGGAATATATTCGGTGCGGCTTGGAATCCACAGCAAGGGCGATCCCGAGATTTGCGAAAGGAGAATGAGCAGTATTCCCGGAATTCGTGGAGAAGGACTCAGCCCACGGGGGGAAGAAATGCGAGGCAAACAAGGAACGTTGGCCGACAAAATTCCCGGAATTCGCGGAGAAGCAATCGATCCGCGGGGAGAAGAAATGCGAGGCAAACAAGGAACGTTGGCCGACAAAATTCCAGAGGTTCGCGGAGAAGGACTCAGCCCGCGGGGGGAAGAAATGCGAGACCAATAAAGGACGTTGGCCAAGAATATTTTCAGGACCTATGGAAAAAAAATCAGCCCGCGAGGGAAGAAAATATGAGGCAAACAAGGGACGTTGGCCGACAAAATTCCCAGGATTTGCAGTGGGAAAATCTTTTACTACCGCCAGCGATGCCATCGCCGGCGCCAGAGACGCCATTATCCCCGTCAGAGACGCCATTATTCTCCCCGCCAGCGATGCCATCGCCGGCGTCAGAGACGCCATTATTCTCCCCGCCAGAGACGCCATTGCCAAGGTCAGCGACGCCATTGCCATTAGTAGGGACGGCAAATATGCCAAGCCTTACACCGGATAGGAGTTCTGAGATTCAACGGAGATCCGAAAGTGTCGCTGTGATGTTCGTTGCGGATTTATACCGTAATGAAACCCAGTCTCGCAATATGGTACATGTTGTAAATGAGTTATTAAAAGAGGTCGGGAAATACAAGACGGTCGTGGTGTGCGTTAATGGTACGGATGTGAGTGATGCCCCTGTGGATTGGTCGGAAAGAATTCAAAAACTTTACAACGATTTCCCTGCAAGCGATAGGGTGCAGCTTGTCATTAATCTAGGAAACCATGAATTTATGCATCCGAAGGAAGTAACGGCTACTCTAGGGGCGTTAGTTGCAGGAGGGCGAACGCACGTCGTGAGTAATATCGATCCAGGAAATGGACCGCTTTTGGGATTGGTAAGACCTTTCGTTGCAATCGCAAACATGACATTTGTTGGATACTGTACAGGTAAGATTTTCAGGGATCCCCGTTGTCGGATTGCCAGAGATAAAGGATATTTTGTTGGCGATGAGCCAAACCACAGCGCACGATTTAAAGAAAGTATTCAAAATGTAAGGACTCCCGTTCTGGTCGTTTTGTCCGATGGAACGCGGAATGAATCTAGTGTCGAATGTTGGCCGCAGGTGTTAAAATATTGTTCTCCGCAGACGATACATAGGTTTGTAGCTCTCCGTGGCTCTCCAGAATTTTCTAAGGATTGTCAAGATAGCCAATTCGAAGGTGCGAAAAGGGTATTTTATATTCCACCATTTGGTCGTGGCGCAGGGATATTAAGATTGTATAAAAAAAATTCAAATGAAGAAATTAGTTGTTATTGTGAAACCCCATCATTTTGGCACAAAAGGTTAGAAGTTGTGCCGCAAACTCTATAAAATTATGAAAACAAAACTTAAAAAAATTTTAACCATAGCGCTGGTAGCTGTGGTCACATGGAACATGGTCGGTGCCGCTTGGAATCCAAGGCAAGGGCGATCCCGAGATTTGCGGAATAAGAATGAGCAGTATTCCCGGAATT
>JAIRZB010000071.1 GCA_031267435.1 Puniceicoccales bacterium
GAGGGCAGTAGAGTAGTATGCGGCAAGGCTACGTAAGCGCTGGAAAGTTTGCCGTATTAGGTCGGCTGTTGGATCAACAAAACATAAAAATCGCAAACGCGCTGCTTGCTCCCACCCTCTACTTGTCAGCCTTGTAGGTGTCGGCTGCGTTGTCAAGTTGTTTCTTTTAATATTCCTCTGGAAATAATTACTATTTTATTTACATTGTTTCCACCGATTCCGATAATTGTAGCCATTCTTGTTCCCTGGAAGCCAATTCCTGCGTAGTGGATGTAAATTCTCGAAAAAGATTTTCATCATAGGATAAATTGATTTGAGTTTCAAGTTGCTGCTTTTTTTGACTGAGTGCTTCAATGCATCGCACTAATTCTTCAAGCCGTTTTAGGATTTGTTTTTTCTTTTTTTCATCTCCCAATGATAGTCGGGTTTTTTTCGTATTTTTTGACGCATTTTCCGACTTTTTCATCTCCCGCTTCTCCGCAAGAACAGCCTCAACATAGTCCTCTAAATCCCCGTCGAATGGCAAACAATGCTGGTCCTTAACCAATAAAAGCTGGTCACAGACCGACTCGATAAAGTAAAAATCATGCGAAACTAGGACGACGGCTCCCTCATACTCGTTGAGTGCATCGATGAGCGCATCCTTCGCATCGATATCAAGGTGATTGGTGGGTTCGTCGAGGATTAAAATGTGCGGCGCCTGACGAGTAATAATGGCTAGTAAAAGTCTCGTTTTTTCGCCTCCGGAAAGGTCGCGTACTCGCGTGTCGGACTTCTGTTGCATGAGCCCAAATCGCGCCAATTGCGCCCGTATCTGCGTTTCGTTGCAGTCGAGTAAAATCGCCGATAGGATCTCAAATGGCGTTTTCTCAATCGCTAACTCATCCGTTAACTGCTGCGAAAAATAAGCAATTTGTAATTTTTTAGCAAACTCAACGCTTCCTTCGAAAAGCGTTAGCCGATCCGAAAGAACTTTCACTAAAGTCGATTTTCCATTGCCATTCGCACCCAGTAGGGCTATGCGGTCACCCGCATCTATCTTGAGATTGAGATCCTTCAAAACAATGCGATTGCCATAGCCCGCTATACCTTTTTTGACATTAATTAGTAAACGATCGATCGACTTCGGATTGGGAAAGGAAAAACTAACCGTACGATCATGGTCCGGCCTTGGTAATTTTTCCATCTTTTCAAGCATTTTTACTCGACTTTGCGCCTGCTTGGCCTTCGATGCTTTGTAGCGGAAACGATCAACAAATGATTGTAAATGTTTTCGCGTCGCTTCCTGTTTTTCAATCCGTCGGGCGAGTGCCTGTTGCTGATTGGCCCGCGTCTCAATGAAAATATCGTAGTTTCCAGAATACAAATTTCCCGATGGAAGATGAAGGATTTTGTCACACAACGTATTCAAAAAATCGCGCTCATGGCTGATCATGAGGATCATCTTTTGTTCGTGAATTTTTTGTAGGTAATTTTTTAGCCAGAGCGATGTTTCAAAGTCGAGGTGGTTACTCGGTTCGTCCAGCAATAAAATGTCGGAGGGTGCGAATAGGGTAGCTCCAAGGGCAGCGCGAATCTGCCAACCTCCCGAAAAATCTTTCAATGGTTTTTGGGTGTCTTTATTGGAAAACCCAAGCCCAGAAAGTATGGTTGCGGCACGAATTTCGGCATTGAATCCATCGATTGCTTCTATTTTTTCGAAAATCTCTGCTAATTTCATTCCATCATGTTCTTCCTCGGAGGCGCAACGTAAATCCATCAGATCACTATCGGCTTGTAGGACAAAGTCGAGTAGCTTTACGGAATTATCCCTAATTTCCTGACGAACGGTTACGACTTTTGCTCCATTTGGTTTCATGATCGTTCCCTGGTCCGATGATAAATCACCTAAAATCAAGCGAAAAAGTGTGCTCTTTCCACAACCATTTGCGCCAACAATACCAATGGTCGCATTGGCAGGGAGGTAAAAGGAAAGCTCATCGAGCAAAATACGTCCTCCAATTGAATAACTCAAATTTTGAACCTCTATCACGTCAAAGTTACTATTTGATCATAAAATTTTTATTCAAGAATTATTTGAATTTTTGTTGTATATTTTGTGCCATTTTATGTACTAATCCCATTATGTCATCGCTTTCTGATATCGTGAAATATTGCGATGCACGCCTGAATATTGGTGCCATCGAAGACGCCGAAGGCGCGTGCAACGGATTGCAATTCCAAAATAGTGGAAAAATTTCAAAAATTGCAGCAGCGGTGGACGTTTCCCTGGAAACTATCGAAAAAGTAATCGCCATTGATGCCAATCTTTTAATCGTTCATCACGGCCTTTTCTGGGGAAAAACAATGCCCATAACGGAAAATATTTATGAAAAATATAAGTTGCTTGTGGGCCATGATATTGCAGTTTATTCCTGCCATTTACCTTTAGATGCACACATGGATATCGGAAATAATATATGCATGGCGAAACTATTTGGACTAACAAATGTGACCCAAGTTTTTGAATACCATGGTGTGAAAATTGGTGTTATGGGTGATAAATTAATCCAACGTTCTCAATTGAAAGCATTGTTAGCTACTACATTTTCCCACGTCATTGCAATGGAATTTGGTCCGGAAAATATTGAAAAAATCGGTATTATTTCCGGTGGTAGCGGTAGTTTGATCGTTCAAGCAAAAAATTATGGGGTGGATGCAGTTATTGTGGGCGAGTGCCAGCAGTATCACTATAATGTCGTCCGGGAAAATAATATCAATGCGTATATTTGCGGCCACTATGCAACGGAAACCTTCGGTGTCGAAGCCCTCGGAAAGGAAGTCGCTCAAAAATTTTCTCTGTCCTTTGAGTTCATTTGTACGGAATGCCCACTATGATCCAAAGGGCTCCGCCCTCTGGTCTTCCGCAAGGGGACTAGCCATGGGGCTCTGCCCCATACCCCGCAAGGAGTCACGGACTCCTTGACCTCGATATGCGGCCAACCCATGCGAAACTTTCGCATGGTTTGGCCGCAGGCGGCCTTTTTTATCCAGGCCCGGCGCTTCGCGCCGGGCCTGGATTCCTCGGTCAAGGAACTATGTTCCTTGCAAGGGGTTGCATGGGGAAGTATTCCCCTTGCCCTGGCGGGGATTCTAAGGGCGAGGAGCCCTTAGGGGGGTTAGCCATGGGGCTCTGCCCCATACCCCGCAAGGTGTCACGGACTCCTTGACCTCGGTCAGCGGCCAAACCATGCGAAGTTTCGCATGGTGTGGCCGCCGGGTCAACTTAGTTGCCCCGCCCGCGGCGCCGCCGCGGGCGGGGCTGGAGGGCCCCAAGGGCGGGCGGGGCCCCCGGCGGTTGGC
>JAIRZB010000102.1 GCA_031267435.1 Puniceicoccales bacterium
CATTGACAAAAAAATAATCCCATTTGCGTGGGATTATTCTGCTATGGCTCGACAAATACCTTTACTATTTACTAAAATCTAACGCCATTTATTTCAAAAAAAAATCCAACCCTAAACACATGGCGCCAAAATCTGTTGCGCTGCCATTCCATTGACAAAAAAATAATCCCACTCGCGTGGGATTATTCTGCTATGATTCGACAAATACCTTACTATTTATTAAAATCTAACGCCATTTATTTCAAAAAAAAATCCGACCCTAAACATATGGCGCCAAAATCCGTTGCGCTGCCATTCCATTGACAAAAAAAATAATCCCACTTGCGTGGGATTACTCTGCTATGACTCGACAAATACCTTTACTATTTACTAAAATCTAACGCCATTTATTTCAAAAAAATTTTCTCCGATCCCATATTTCTAATACTTTTACTTGACCACCTGTTTGAGTCCACTTTTTAAACCCTGCCTTAGATTTGACCGTTTTCTATTTCTACTCTGCTCCACCACATTATTTTTTCTACCATTTCCGCCTTGTCTAACTACAGCGCTCTTCCATTTATTTCTTAAACGTGTCCTAGTAAATGAAATTCCCTTCTTCTTAGCTTGCAACGTACCCTCCGCCTCAGTGCCTTGGCCCAACGCTGGCTCACTGGAACGTTTCTTTTTCGGCTGTGTTCTGCCTCCAACCGGAACCGACCCAGTCTTCTTCTTGCCCTTGCCCTGGATCTTCACTTCACTCCCTTTCCTGCCCTTTTTGTTCACCGTCAACTTACGGGAAGATGGCAATATCTTTTTCTGTTCCGTTTGCTTTACTTCCTGCGCAGCCATTGCATCATAGGATATCAGCGCAAGAGGCGCAATACCTATGACTCTAAATATATTCCTAATCCTCAATATTTTATCCATGTTTCACACACTTCAAAAGCCTTCCCCATTGTCAAGATTTTTTTGAAAAATTCTATCAACAACTAATAAATATTCGAACAACGCTGCTTATTCTATTTTTCCGCCCTAGTTTTTAAATATTTCCTAAAATTTGCCAACGATGGCAACAAAATTGTTGCCATCGATATTCTGAAAATACCGGCCAATAATTATTATGGGATGATCCAATCGTCGTCTGCTTTTCTTGTGGCCGGCCTCCGCCGATTATAGGATTCGTCCATCATCAACTCATATTCATCTTCGTCCGATTCACTTAAAACTGACGGAACGGACGAAAAGGCCCGCCTCCGTATTCCACTCTGAATCATTCGGATTCGTCTAAAATTGGCTTCTCCATGCAATATAATTTTGATCATTTCTATAATGTCCATCTAAAAATGTTAGCAGCATATTAATAAGAAAGTTAAGTTCAAACCCCAACAAAGATTTTGCCACATAACACATCATGTGACATTCGAATTCGCACTCACTCTTTTCAAAAGCTGAAGTACTCTTACGCACAACCTGCCGTCCATCACTGGAAAAGCTATATTTTGACTTATAAATCATATGCACAAAATTTAACAGTCTCATTAACTTGTTATTGTCCCAAGCATATGGACATTTTTCCCGCATAGCATCCCACATTCTTCTCATATTCTCCCTATTACTTTCATCAAGGCCGAATAATAAATCGGGGAAACAGTCCATATATATTTTTCGAAATTCATCAGGATTCGCAATTTCTATATCATCGCAAAAGCACCGCAAATTTGTGTGCTCTCTGCCTCCAGCAAGAAATTTTATCCAAACCTGATTCAGTCCAATAAAATCCTCATCGATCCCCAAACGATCTAACTCATCACTTGCCTTAGAATAATGAGCATATATATATTCCTGAATGGATAATAGGACAAAGTTTTTAATGTTTTCAAAAACTTCCCCGGAATTCTGATCACAACAAGCAACTATCTCGACGAAAATACGCCCATCTTCTAAAAACTCTTTAACGATTTCCCGAGGCGTGAGAAGAGTAAGACCTTGACGGTTTAATAACAACCATAAATCCTTCAATTCGTCAGAAAAGAAATCTTCATTTGGCAGACTGGACTTATTGTTATTAATTGGCCGTCCTTCAACTGAAGTGTCTACTTTAAATGGCCGCAACAAAACGGACAAAAAGGCCGAGATTTGCGCTTCAGTAAAATGCTTTTCTTCTATTGACAACGGCCCCAACATTGGCTTCCAATCGAATGGTTCAAGTTTATATACTAGTATATATGCATTTTCTTTTTCTCGCCTTATATCATTCTCTTGGTCAATCAATTTCACTTTCTTATCATCAAATTCCCAGAAACCACCACCGGAGCCTTCATTTTTGACGAACGCTTTATAATGTCCATATTCGAATTGTTTACCGTAATGATTTATCCATCCGACCAATTTGGCCTTGACTAACTCATTTTTTCCCATCATTCTTGGCGGAGACAACCATTCATCTAGAACGTCGATAGGAGTATCAATTTTCACAATTTGACTGCTCACTGTCCCCTCTTCATTAGTGGATTTATCATTAGAATGTCGATTAGCACGCACTACAAGCAATTGGTTTGTGTCCCCAATTGTCACACGCTTGGATGCATTAACGAGCCCATTATTAACAGTACTTATACCGCTCAAATCCTCTTCCTTGTAAAGATCTCTCGTCATTCTTTCTTGAGTAGCTCTTTTGTTGGCAATCTCTTTTGGGTTAAATGGTAAATCCAGCATAACACCTGGATTGGTTGGGTTAGATGAAAAATTATCAGGCTTAAATCTCTCCCACATTTTATCATAAACTTCATAACAAAGCAACTTATTTATGCATTGCCCATGCTCTTGGTTTATTTTAGCGAAAAAAGCATTTAGGAACTCAGTAACATCGCATGATTGACTTGCTGCGAATTGATTCCCTTCAACATTTGTTTCTCTATTCAATATTTTAAATATAGAATCCCTGGATTTTTTTATAGCTTGATCACATTCCTCATCCATCAATCCGGACGATCCTAAAATCCCAAATATTGCTTGAACATAATTTATTAAAGAATCATCATCATTGCTCCGTATTAGAGATATAGCATTTCTCAATTCCTCAATACCATATGTCAGTTGTATTGCAGAATTGAAAAAACATGCACTACCTCCATTTATCATCCCTTTGGGCGTTGACCCTGCTGACGCTGGTGGCGTTGACCTTGGTGGCGTTGGCGTTGGTGACTCTGGTGACTCTGGTGGCGTTGGCGTTGGTGACTCTGGTGACTCTGGTGGTGTTGGCGTTGGTGACGTTGGTGGTGTTGGCGTTGGTGACGTTGGTGGCTCTGGTGACTCTGTTTCATTCGCCGCTGATATCTCCACTGATGGGCTAAGTTTATATACTAGTATACACGCTTCTTTTCTTTCCTCTGCCATGTTCTCGCTGCTAACCGATTCTACCTTTGTATCATCAATTTTCCAGAAATCACCACCATTGCCTTCTTTTGGGGAGAACGCAATATAATGTGCATAACCGGAACGACCTATGTGGTGATTTATCCATCCGACCAATTTGCCCTTGATTGGCCTATTATCCCCCATCATTGCTGGCTTAAAATTCAATTCATCTGAAATATCGACACAAATACTAGTATCCATGAAATCGCGATCTACCTGTATTATAAAAAATTGTCCTGTGTTGCTAAATTTCTTATGCCCGAATACCTTAATACGACGGCCATTAGTATCAACATATTCATCGTCATCTTTTGTCTCACAAAAAGACTCTATCTTTTGCTGCAGAGTAACCCGGCTATTATCCCCTACTAGCAATGACAAAATAGTACCTGATATGTTTAAGCAACTTACACAACGCCTAGGATCATCTTTCTCAAACTTAGCATCACGATAATTAAAACCCAACAACTGCCCCATTGGTCCCCTTAGCTGGCCGTCTATTCCAGCGAGAAAAGCCCTTAGGAAATCGTCAGCATAATTTCCCTCATTTACTACGAATTGATTGGACCTGTTTCTTCCTATATTCAATTTGCCATATATGGAAGACTTTAATGTTTGTATCTCATTATTCGATTGCCTATTCATCGGTTGGGACGCCCCTAAAACATTAAATATTTTTTGAACATAAGATGTTACAGAATTAGGATCGCTCCGTGCTTGCAATATAACATCTCTCCATTCCTTAATACCATATACCAGTTGTATTACGGAATTGGCAAAACATGAACGATTACTATTTCCTATCCCTTTGGGTTTCGACGCAAGTGGCTGAAACTGCGTTGCTGGAAAGAATGTCCGCCAATTTGACCTTGCTAACGCTGGTGGCGTTGGCCCTGCTGACGCTGGTACCGAAACAGGTTCCGACGCTGGAGGCGGCGGCGTCCGCACTGTCACAGACGACGAAACAGATTCCGGTACTTCAGCCTGCACACCTCTTCCCGCTACGGGTCGCCCTGTCGTTTCACGACCATTCGTCGCTCCTTTTCTTTCAAGTTTTTTCGGTGCTTGGGCCTGTACATCTCTTCCCCTACGGATTTCACTGAGGTTTTGCCGTATGCGTGCACCTCTTCCTGCTACGGGCCGCCCTGTCGTTTCACGACCATTCGTCGCTCCTTTTCTTTCAAGTTTTTTCGGTGCTTGGGCCTGTACATCTCTTCCCCTACGGATTTCACTGAGGTTTTGCCATATGCGTGCACCTCTTCCCGCTACGGATCGCCCTGTCGTTTTACGACCATTCGTCGCTCTTTTTCTTTCATGTTTTTTCGGTGCATTAACCCACACACCTCTTCCCCTAAGGTTTCGCCGTATGCGTACACCCCTTTTCGCTACGGATCGCCCTTGCGCCCTACGACCATCTACTGCCTTTCCCTCCGCAGTTTTTTTCTTCTTACGAATCGGTGGCTTTCCGTGTTCCCCCCTTGATACGCGTGCTGGACGACTCAACTCCTCCTCGTCGGCTAACCATTCTGAAGGACTTTGCTGCCATGGCTCTTCCGGATCTCGCTTCGACAATGGCCCTATTCTAGTTAAATCGAAGGACGACATCGTATCTGCTCCATGTGCAGGTACCGCCCCGTGGAGCACTAATGCAAAAATCATCGTGCTCACTGTTCTAAATATTTTACCCATGGAAACACTCTCCCAAAAGCCTTCCTCGTTGTCAAGATTTTTTTTGAAAAATCCTATCAACAACTAATAAATATTCGAACAACGCTGCTTATTCTATTTTTCCGCCCTAGTTTTTAAATATTCCCACACCTACCAGCTGGCGGGGGAAGAGAGACTCGAACCCTCGACCTTCGGTTTAGAAAACCGCTGCTCTATCCACTGAGCTACTCCCCCCTATTTCAAAAATTTGCCAAAGTAATTCCCTTACGCAATCTTTTCCTTCTGTTTTTTCCTTTCCTCTAAACTTTTAGAGTATCTCGCAGCAACCATCGCAACTAAATGCGCCAACCTCCCAATCAATGATGGTGGCTTCTTCCGCAACGGGTAGAATCGCAAACAACTTCTTCGATCATACGAACAAAAAAACTATTTCAAATGCTCCTTGGAAATATTCTTAAAAAATTTTCCTTCACATGGTAAACGAGAATGGGCATAAATACGTAGGGCTGCCCGGCTAGGATTCGAACCTAGACAAACGGAACCAGAATCCGTTGTGCTACCGTTACACCACCAAGCAAAAAATAATCCCATTAGGATGGGATCATTCTCCACGATTTCATAAAAAATCAATACTATTTTGTCGCTTTTCGCGACCTAATATGCTCGCACTAAAATTTTTTTTAATTCTTTCATTTCTTTTTAATCTTTGCGTTCATATAGTACAATACACGCTTCGTATCTTAAATGGCCTAGTGCCCACGGCTCGTTCCCATCCCGTGACTCGTCATCACTAATTTCATGGTAACCATTACTATCTCCATATATAAAACTAACATGTTTTTCTATATCTCCATCCCAACGAAGTACAGCACAAGCAAATCCATACTTACACCACTCAGGATTAGCGAACGATCCTGAGTTTACTTTCGTACTCCATGGAATGTCCATAGGACGTGCATTTTTTTCTAAATCAGGACGCACCAGATAGGTATGCACCAAAAGATATTGAGGGCATTTCACGATATGCCTATGTATAGTTCCACCAACTCCGGCTCTTCGTTTCAGTATAGACGGTTCCTTTGGAGGCGAGAAACTCTGCATTACCCGATAGAACTCTCTAGAAATTTTCTTCTCTCCAGATTCTAATTTCCTCGGCAGATTTAACACAAACATTGGCACGTCGGTAACTCTATACATAAAACCCGAATTTTCCAGCAAAGTACTCCGAAGTGTGCATTGAAAAAATTGGGCCGCTGGCTCTTTAAGTTTTTCTAACATACGGAGACATCCTTCCAGAAATTGATAAGTATTGCCACCTTCATTTAGATTAAATGGTCCATAGCCAGCACTATTCAAGGCTGGAAATATATGGTTTCCCAGCAATTCCATGTAGCGGTCTTTTTGTATCGATCGGCCTAAATAGAGATTCCTCAATATTTCTTGCAACGCCACTACGAAAGGATTTTCATTGGTACTAAGCATTAGAGCTTCCACGAATTTCTTGGCTAAACTGAGTGTTTGCATTGCAGCATTAACATAGCATATGCGACCAGGATTTGGTAATCCAATTCGTGTCCCCGGCTGAATTACTGGTGCAGGCGACTGCGCAGGTACAGACGGCGGTATCCGGCCCGATTTCCGTTTTTCTTGTACTACAAGCCATTGCACCATAGGATGCTAAACTTAAAGCTACAAAACTTGCAATTTTAAATATCTTGACCATGCTTTGCATTCCCCCACATAATTGCCACGTTGTCAAAACTTTTTCGGCACAATTCCAAAAATAGACAAAATATGCGTACTCTGCTAGGATTCGAACCCGGACAAATGGAGCCAAAATCCATCCGACCCCGCTATCAGCGAATAAAAAAAAATCCCACCCATGTGGGATTAAATACTATTCCATCGAAGAAAAATTCTTCTTTAATTTTTTATTCCATTGACTGAAATTTAATCTTCGCGTTCATATGCCACCATATATGCTCCAGCCTTTAGCCTTTCCAGGGCTTTTGTTTGGGGCACTCGCTGTACTATGGAATCATTAAATTCCAGTAAATTTTCGTCATCTCCAATATCTCTAATATATGCCATATAATGTCCGCCGTGGGCAGTTCCCCCATGAACTACGCCCCCAATCAGTTTGTATTTTATCGATTTAGAGTCAGTTACCATATCCGGCGGCAACTTAAACTCCGAAGGTATTTCCACGGGACGATCAATTTTTATTAGACTCCCTCTATTACTTGCAAATGTACTGTAACCAAGGCGCATAACTTTTATTAAAAGAACTTTTGGAGGAGTTACAAATTGCCTATACACAATCTCATCAACCTCTTTCTTACTCGGCATAGATGCCCCAGACATCCAACCAGCTCTAATGTATTTCTGCTTTCTAAAATCTTGGAACGTCTCCATAAACTCCCCTTCGATTTCTTGCCCTTGAGGTTCCTGAGCAATTGGTAGAATTAACATTTTTTTGGGTTCACGGCCATAGGAATCCTTTTTAACCGTGGGATCGTCTTTGGCTTGAATAGTTGTACATAATTTAAATTGGAAGCATAGGATCGCTTGCTCTTTTTTTAATTCTAATATTTCGAGACACGTTTCAATAAATTCACAGGCGTCGCCCTGCATCCCAAGCGTAAAGCGGATGGCACCTTTCGCTCCATTCATCGGAGTAAATATATCCTTCCATAACTCTTTCAAACGATCGCTTTGTATTCCCGTGGGCGAATCGAGGCCTTCAAATATTGCTCGAATCCCCGATACGAAAGAATCTGTGCTTGAGCTTTCTATTAGGCTTTTCCTAAACTGTTGGATCGCATTTAATAGCTGCATTGCGCTATTGGCATAGCATGTGGCACCAAAATTCACCAATCCATTTGGTAGCGTCGGATCCTTTGGCAATGGATCCTCTGGCAATGAGTATTTTGCTGAACCCAATTCCCTTTGTTCCGTTGCTTTTTTTACACCACTTTCACCGGGAGGAGGCATGGGTCGAGCAATGGTTGCCGGTACCGCCTTCTCCCTATCCCTCGATGATACGAGTTTTGCCGAACCCAATTCCCTTTGTTCCGTTGCTTTTTTTTCACCACTTTCACCGGAAAAAGGCATGGGTCGAGCAATGGTTGTGTGCGTCGGCACTGCCTTCTCCCTACCCCTCGATGATACGAGTTTTGCCGAACCCAATTCCCTTTGTTCCGTTGCTTTTTTTGCACCACTTTCACCGGAAAAAGGCACGGGTCGAGCAATGGTTGCCGGTACCGCCTTCTCCCTATCCTTTGACATTACCGGCAATTTTGTTGAATTTAAAAATAAATTTCCCTTACCTTTCTTCCTGCCCTCATGGGCACGAAACGTTGACTGAGCAATAACCGCCGGTACCGCCTTCTCCCTATCCTTTTTTATCCACGACTTTGTTGAATATAAAGGTTGCTTTTTCTTCCCCGTTGTGTTTTTCCAAGCATTCCTACTGGGTAGCTTTTTTTCAGTTTTTTTTAATCGTTTTCGCAATGAATTCGATGTAAAGATGTAATGTTTTTTACTTTTCAAGCCTTCGTTAGCCAAAGCGCTCTCCAATCTCTCCTCCACATGACTAACAGCCTTCGCATCAGAAAATACGAGTATTAAAACTGAAGCACAATAAATTTTAAATGTTTTTTTCATGTCGCATATCTTTCCCATAATTTTTTTCATTGGCAAATATTGATCCGTAAAATGATTACATTTTCACAATCTATCCTGAAATAAATCTTTTAAAATTTTCAATTAAAACGAACATTCATTCCCACGGGAATAATCGCCTGGTAATGCCCTGCGGATCCATTTCCGGAATAGTCAATTCTAATCCTTTTAGCGTCGGCGCATCCCGAAGCATATTGCTCCCGCTCGAGCCTAGTACTACCATCCCGCATTTTGCCGCTCCAATTTACAAAAATATCATATCCGATCTCCTGCGCTAGAAATAGCAACAATGGAGAATCAAGTTGCACGGAACCGGCTTCAATTTTTTGACATAGCGCTTCACGATTGTTGCCATATCTATCGCGAATCAATTGATCAATTTCTGCGACCATCTTTTGCTCAGTATCCGTTTTATCCTCCCTATGGATCGTATATGCAATGCGATCGGACAGTCTTTTTAATAAATCAAATACATTCTTTTTGGTGATATGAATGGAAATATTTTTTCCGTTTTGTTCATTTTCGATAGCCGCTTCCGCCACCAATACGGCCCAATAACCACACAAACCATCTCCAGGAACATTTTTTATTTCATAGCCCAATGGTATCCTTTTAGTCCCTTCCGTGGATAGAGCAAGAGATGCTTCCCTTTTTTGGGAACCCGCTGATACCGTAGCACTGCTTGCATTAGGAAATTGTGCAATTTTGTTTTTACTTTTCATGGAATCCGTAGATAATCCATCGGCATGTGCGGTTTTGTCAAAAACAATAGATGTTTGGCGCTTTGGCTTTACAACAATTTTCAGGGAACCTTTCTCAGATTTTTTTCCAATTGAAACGGTATCTTCATTTTTCTTGATCAAAAATGATAAGAAATTCGCCTTTGCAGGAATTATACCCAATTTAAAAAACAAACATCCCAATACGCATTTTATCCAATTTCGAACTAATTTACAATCCATACCCATATAAATAATATATTTACAATAATCAATTTAGCAATATTTTTGCATTTAAAACATTTTCCCATGAATTTCATGGGACCTCTCCCTTGAATTTGATCCACTATCATCCATGAACATTCTCCGATGGATAGATTTTCTTTCCTAAAATTTAAAAATATGGATCAAAAAAATATTGAATTCGTACCCAAAAATGTCTACTACGGATTGTGATATGTTACGTTGCATTATTTTTATAAATTTACTTTTTGTGAGCAATTTTTCGCAAGGGTCTTTGCTTACCAAGCTGGCCAACGAAAGTTCCATTGCCAAAAATACCAAGCGGACGACCGATGGCCGCATTCCTCCAACGAAATCTGGAAAATTAAAGCAAGGGATTTCAATTTGTTGGCCAACCATCGAAAATCCAATTCTTGAAAAAGCCAAGTGGACGATCGATGGCTGCATCCAACCAATGGAATCCGGAAAATTAGAGTCAGGAAAATTTGGCTTAGGACGCCAAAATGGAACGAAGTTTCACGAAGGTATCGACATAAAATCGTTCACTAAAGACAAAAGTGGTAAGCCGACGGACTGTATTTACGCATTCATGGATGGGAAAGTGGTGTACGTCAATGCTTCGGAAAGTGCGAGTGCCTATGGACGCTATGTGGTTTTGGAACACGAGTATTTTCTGACACTCTACGCCCATTTAGCTTCAATCAATGTTTCCGTTGGACAACCCATAAAAGCAGGTGAAAAACTTGGCATTTTGGGAACGAGCTCCAATTGCGTAAAAATTCCTAACACACGCGCCCATTTACATTTTGAAATTGATTTTCAAATTGATAATGGTCAAAATTTTAGCGCTTGGTATACTGCAAAATACAATAATCCCCCTCCCCATGGTAGGTACAATGGGTACAATTTAATCGGTGTCGATCCGCTTGTAATCACCGAAAAATTGATCAAAAAAACTAGCCCTACTAATGTTTTAAGCGATGAAAAAGAGGCAGCAACGATACAAATTATAGAGAACTTTATACCAGAATTCATAAAACAATACGCAGAACTATTTGCGCCAGACATCGATTTATCAAAACCGGTTTGCGGTTGGGAAATTCAATTTTCCTGGTTTGGATTACCGATACGCTGGATACCAATTTACAGTAACTCTAAGCAAAGACCAAAATTAAAATTAACCTCCTATCGAAAGTCCCTAGTGAAACAGTCCATCTTAAACAATGTTTTAGAAGAAAAAAAATCCCCAAAGGGGTCAAACGAAATTACAGTAGGCTCTAAAATTATTAATAATTTAAAAAAAATGGGTTTCGCTACCAATTAAATTTTATTTCATTGGCAATTGATGCCATCTTCCCCAGAGGGCTCCGCCCTCTGGATTCCCGCAAGGAGGCTCCTCCAGAGGGCTCTGCCCTCTGGACTCCCGCAAGGAGTCACGGACTCCTTGACCTCGTTTAGCGGCCAAACCATGCGAAAATTTCGCATGGCTTGGCCGCATATCGAGGTCAAGGAGTCCGTGACTCCTTGCGGGAGTCCAGAGGGCGGAGCCCTCTGGCAAGCCTCCTTGCTGGGTCACGGGGCGGAGTCCCGTGGAGCTCTCTGGGAGGTATGTTTGGC
>JAIRZB010000009.1 GCA_031267435.1 Puniceicoccales bacterium
TGGCTTTGCGCCGGAGGAGGAGGCGGCGGCGGAGGCGGCGGCAGCGGTACCATATTGCTTTGCGACGGAGGAGGAGGCGGCGGCGGAGGCGGCGGCGGAAGCTGCTGCCGCTGTGAAGGAAGCGGCGGAGGCGGCGGCGGAGGCGGCGGAAGCTGCTGCCGCTGAGGAGGAGGAGGAGGAAGCTGTTGCCGCTGCAGTTGCTGCAGCTTCCGCTGCTGCTGCCGCTGTTGTGAAGTAAGCGTTGAATTAGCGCCGGATCTGTTTCGGGTTGATTTCCTTTTAGTGCTTTTATTTTGTCCATTTGGTTTCAGCAATAACTGACAAACTATTTCTCCTATTCTATTATGATTTTTTCCTATTAGAGCGAGTATTCTAGCGGTCTCATATCTAACCAATTCCGGATCTAAATTGCCCTGTGTTTTTATATAAACTATCTTTGCGATTTCTTTCGCCAAATGCATCATTTCCCTACGGTTAGAGATTCTTTGATCATTGCTAACGCTTTCCGTTGAAGAAAAATTTTCCGAAAACGCTAAATTGCCAATGAATGACAAGCTCAAACTAATACCTAAGATTTTTTTATACATAATATTTTCCTTTCGTAATTAAATTCCTTACGAAATTAATTTATAAAAATATTTAAATATTACAAGTTTTTTTTGTGGATTAGATTGCTTGATGGTGGAAAATTTTTAATCGAAGTGGAATTTTTTCGATGTGCACATTTTAAAGTGGAATTTTTCCATTCAATTGTGGAATAATTACACAAAAGGTGAAATTTTTTCAGATAATCGATGGAGCGGTGGAATTTTTCCACGGGTAACAATTTGCGGAAAAAATTCACAAAAAAATCAGTCCGCTGGGTTGCGGACCGATTGGTTTAATATTTCATCTTCGATTTACCATGCTGTCGAAGATTTGGATTCTGGCTCATCGGACTCACTCTTTGCCGTAGCTGCACGCACTTTCGCCACTTCGGCAAAAATATCTTGCACAGTCAATTGGCTGGGGTCTTTTTCTGGCTGATTCGGCATCGGCGGACGCGGTTTCTTCTTAGGGTCATTCGCATCACCCGAAACCACCTTATTCAATTTAACGCCCTGTCTAATCAAACCAAAATGATCCAACGGTTGGGCTGCCAACTGAGCGGCTTTTGATTTGGCTTTGATGCCGGCTTGGATGGCGTTGTACAATTTTTGTCCATCCTCAGATTTTTTATCTAGCCCAGCTGCATTAAATAATGGATTTAGCGCTTTGTCAATGCTCTGACCTGATTTCAATCTTTCAGCGATCGCATTCGCTATAGCAGCAAATTCCTCTTCGCCAACATTATTGTCGGCAATACGCCTAACCATTGCAACAAGATTTTCGTCCTTTTCTAGCGCTGGCGCTTTCGCATTAGTCCCCGTTCCCGGAAGAGGAGGCGGAGGCGGCGGCGGAGGCGGAGGAGGAGGCGGCGGAGGAGGCGGCGGAGGCGGCGGCGGTACCCCATTGCTTTGAGGCGGCGGCGGCGGCAGCGGCGGCGGTACCCCATTGTGTGTTGTTCCATGCGATGCTGTACCCATTACCTGCGCTCCCCTATTTATCGCAGATTCTTCATCATCCGAATTGCTTTGATTGCTTTGTATAGACCTCAGGCTAAATGAATTAGGCAGAGGCTGAGTCGGTGATACCAAATTGCTTTGTGGCGGAGGAGGAGGCGGCGGCAGCGACAGTAATGTCCCAGGATTCGGAGGTGGTGTTCTCGAATTACCATAGCCCGAACTGCCCATACCGGCGGGTTCATTCGATAGCAGAGTTATAAATTGCTCAAAGTTCCCATTGTTCAACCACTCCATACGGTCGTGCGATAGCAGATTGAGAACCCTTAGAAGATTATCATTGTCAAATTTTTCTAACAGAGCTAACAATTTAGCAATTTTGTCGTCGCTCAACTTGCTGCTTATATTGCTATGCAGCAGATTGATCAATTGATTAAGTTTATCACTATCAATCCCGCTTATGGCGCTTGCAGTAGGAGACGGTGCTAATGGCTCAGCTCTACTCTCCCAACTACTTCTTTGTCCATAGGACGGTGATTGCGGTGGTACCTGATCACCATTGTCAACTGTTAGGCCCCAGGGTCTCTTAGGGGTCGTATTTTCAGGAAAGAAGTCTACAAGATAATTTAATCCGTTTTGTTGCGCCACCACTTTATTGGGATTAAACTCCGCCGATCTGGTTGGACTCACTGCTGGTCTACTACTCACTGCTGGACCACTCGCCCAATGATTGGCTGAGCGGGTTGGCTGCACTGTGGGACTATTCGGCTGGTCGAAACCTTCATTGTTCTCATGTCTACTCACACTCTTTGGCTTCTTGTTGCTTGGAGAACGTAACTCACTGGGAGCAGTGTAAGGGACATCGCGGCTATAATCCTCGTGGTCAAAACGAGGTTGATACGATATGGTGGGACTAATGATCTCAGGGGCCCATCTTTCCGATGATCCATAGGCCGCTTGATCCGGTGGTGTATAATTCCTAACATCCGGTGGTGTATAATTCCTAACATTTGAAACTGTTCTTTCGGAAGATCGACCACTATTGTACATCTGTGGCGGTACGTATTCCTCGGACGCAGGCCTAGGATTCGCTTGACCCGATTGACGATTGCTTTTGACAATGTTAATCCGGGTTCCAGGCTTCTGTGCCTGGTCTTGCAACGGCGGCCGATTCCCCAGGTTTCTAGGCTGTGCCTGATTTTGCAACGGCGACCGATTCCCTAGGTTTCTAGGCTGTGCCTGATTTTGCAACGGCGGCCGATTCCTTGGAACAGCATTATTGGTGTTCCTCAGATTATTCCTTGGTTCTGATCCAGTTCGACTGGGCAACCTACTCTGAAAAGGCAGTTGATTGTAAGCCTCACCATGGTGAAGTTTAGGCACAAAGCTTGCTTGCGCATCAACGGCAAACAACATCGACAACGATATTATTTTACATATTTCTTTTACTTCCATAAACACATCCTTGAAAAAATTATTAAATACATTCTCGCATTCCATATTTCATGTAATATCAAACCTGGAATACAAAAACTTCGGATCATTGCTCCTTAGTAATAATGGCCATTATTTGGAGACATATCGAACAATCCAATTTTCTTCGATTGAATCATTCCATACATCTAATCCTAGGGCGAGCTAAACGGTATAAAAAGAATAATCAATGTAAAGAATTATTTTATTTTTCTAAAAAAATAAAGCAAAAAATTGAGACAGACCTATATTTGTGGTTCTAAGATCTCAGTATTTTAGCTATCGTATGTGATGCATGCAATGTGCACACTTTCTGGAAACTATTCGACGATTATAATAATCATGCAAAAATTATGGGACAGTATTAGTCTTTCTTTGATTCAGTTTGTTAGGTGCCTGGGCATGGACCAACCACCATTGCGGTAGCAATCCCAACCATATTATTCGTTAGCAAACCATTCGGATGGCAAATCAAAGTCTTCAAATAAATCATCGGCTAACTCGGGTAAAAAATCAAACTGCGCAATGTCAAATTGATTGGGTGAAGATTGATCGAAGTTTGTTTCCAGAGTTCTTTCTTCCTGAGCATATGGAAGGGGCAACTGTTGGCCGGTTTGTCCAATTTGTTTCGATTCCTCCCGCAATTCTTCCATGTCCCTTTCAATTTTTTCCGTAGTCCAATGGCTCGGTCGAATATCACCGGAAAAACTTTGGGTGCTCCCCAATGCTTCGCTGCCATTTCCTGTCCCTATCCCGTTTCCCGAAGATCGTCCATGGTTCGGTCGAATATCACCGGAAAAACTTTGGGTATTGCCCAATGCTTCGCTGCCATTTCCTGTCCCTATATTTTTATGTATCTTACGGCTTTTTCCCGAAGACCGTCCATGGTTCGGTCGAATATCACCGGAAAAACTTTGGGTATTACCCAATGCTTCGCTGCCATTTCCTGTCCCTATCCCGTTTCCCGAAGATTGTCCATGGCTCGACCGAATACCGCCGGAAAAACTTTGGGTATTACCCAATGCTTCGCTGCCATTTCCTGTCCCTATATTTTTATATATCTTATGGCTCTTTCCCGAAGACCGTCCATGGCTCGACCGAATACCGCCGGAAAAACTTTGGGTATTACCCAATGCTTCGATACCATTTCCTGTCCCTATATTTTTATATATCTTACGGCTCTTTCCCGAAGATCGTCCATGGTTCGACAAAATACCGCCGGAAAAACTTTGGGTATTGCCCAATGCTTCGCTGCCATTTCCTGTCCCTATATTTTTATATATCTTACGGCTTTTTCCCGAAGACCGTCCATGGTTCGACAAAATATCGCCGGAAAAACTTTGGGTGCTTCCCAATGCTTCGCTACCATTTCCTGTCCCTATATTTTTATATATCTTACGACTCTTTTTTGAAATTTGGCCTTTACTAGAACTTCTTACAACATGATTTCTAGGAGATTGAAACATATTCATTGGTTGAGTGTGCCACATAGAATTATTATTTTCGTACGATACCGCACCGTCACATACCCATCCAGCATACAACAATGGTAATAATATTATTCTATGCGCATTTCCCATATTTTTATTCCTTGTAAAGTTAATCGATATTTTTTTAAATCACTGAACGCTTTTATGCTATGCATATTTTACTTTTTGTAAAGTTTTTCATTTTTTCTAAAAAAACAAAACGGGAGCCTGAAAAGCCCCCATTTGTCATAGGTCGATAGCGCCCTATTCTTTTCTCTGCGGCTTGTTCTTTTTCCTACCGTGCTTGTCCCTCCTGAGGCATTGGCATTTCTCGAGTCTTGGCTTCTAACGTAACTATCCTTTTTTCAAAACTTTCCAGCTGTTTTTTTGCATTATCGACCAGAATTTCCAATTCTCCTACTTTTGGTTCCATATTTTTCTTTGCATTGCTTTTCTGCGATCTCCTTTTCTTTGGTTTATCTTTTTGCGATCTTCTTTGCTTTGGCTTATTCTTAGTCGATTTGCTTTGATTTTTCTTGCTCTTAGTCGATTTGCCTTGATTTTTCTTGCCCTTAGTCGATTTCTCTTTCGATTGGGACTTAGTCGCTGTCTTTGCGGCTAGTTTGGTATCAACCTTACCTTTTTTTGGCTTATCCTTAGTTGATTCTTCCTTTTTTTGCTTGCTCGTAGTTTGTTTTTGATTTGCTTTGGCTCCGGTCGATTTATCTTGAGTTTGCTTGTCCTTAGATGAACTTCGAGTGCCATTTTTCGGCGTTTTTACAGGTTCAGAGCTGGGCAAAACATTTCCTTTGTCGTCGGCACCTTTTTTAGACGGCTGCGCGTTTCCTGGAACCGGGCTGCTGGGCCCAGAGCTGGGTAAAACATTTCCTTCGTCGTCGGCACCTTTTTTAGATGGCTGCGCGTTTCCTGGAACCGGGTTATTTCCTGGAATCGGGTTGTTTCCTCCATACGACATCGCACCATCATATGCCAATCCAACACATAACAGCGAGAACAATATCATTTTATGTACATTTTCCATACTTTCATCCTTCGTAAATTAATTGGTGTTTTTTTGGGAACTACCAAATTCATTTCATGCTATTCATATTTTATTTTTTGTAAAGTTTTTATTTTTTTTCTCAAAAAAAATAAAACGCAGTCCTAAAAAACCATTGCCTACCGCAGGTCCCCACGACTATTATTCTATGGCTCACACGCCAACTATTTCCATTGTAACGAAATTTCGTTGTGCAATTGCTTCCTGGGTTCTAATTGCAGATTGCAACCATTTTTCGTCAATGAATCGATACACTCATCTTCCATCGAGCACCTCGGTTTTTAAAGGTTTTTTGAAATAAATTTTCCGAATCCTCCTTCACCATTGCTAGCCTCTTGCATTTTTTAGGACCATGTGTGAAAGGTCATTGCCACTCGCTAATGTATTTTTTTCAATGATTGGCAAACGATTTAGTGGCCATTTTCCAAATTTTTTTGACAGAAATTATTTCGCAAAAAATCAGCCCGTAAAATTACGGGCCGATTGGTTTAATATTTCATCTTTGATTTACCATTCCGATTTTGCGCTTTCCGACTCATTGGATCCCGCTTCATTGGATCCCGCCCCATTGGATCCCGCTTCATTATCATCACTATCTGGTTTCGTATCTTTACGCACGGCCTTAAGTGCATTGAATAGAGAATTACCAGTAACTCCTTGCTCTTTTGGCGGCAACGCCACTTTTCTCAACTTTGGCATATTGTCGGGACTAAGATTACTAAGATCAAACCCGGAGCCATTTCTAGATGCCGGCGGCGGCGGCGGAGGCGGAGGAGGAGGCGGCGGAGGAGGCGGCGGCGGCGGCGGTATTAATGCGTCGCTTCCCAATTCCGGCTGCGGCTGTGATGGCATAGCGAAATGCCCCGTAGGACCAGTTGAGCTGCTCCTAGATATCGGCTGCTGCGATTGAGGTTGAACTTTTCTCAACTGTGGCATATTGTCGGGACTAAAATTCCTAGTATCAAACCCGGAACCACTTCTAGATGCCGGAGGAGGCGGCGGCGGCGGAGGAGGAGGCGGTGGCGGCGGCGGAGGAGGCGGCGGCGGCGGCGGTATTAATGCGTCGCTTCCGAATCCCGGCTGCTGCGGCTGTGGAGGCATAGTGTACGTCGGACCAGTTGAGTTGCTCCTAGATACCGGAGGAAGAGGCGGCGGTGACTGCACAATGGAACGCGTCCCAAGATTAAATAAACTGCTCCTAGATACGTCAGAAGGACGCGGCGTTACTTTACCGCTTTCTAATTTCTGTTGTTGCGATGGCTTCTCCGCATCTACTTTTAATCTTTTCCGCGAATCTAAAATCGCCAAAAACGCTTTATACACTCCCAGCGCTTCCCGAGCATGTGGCCCCTTCCTCCATGCACGACCATACAAACTTTGCATACAAGCATGGAGAGCTTTCAAATCTCTCTTTCGAGTGGATGGATCTGGTGATTGTTTCCCAGCCAAATGTTGACGCGATAGCCATGCAGATCGGTTGGGGACTGCTTTTTTACTATCCACCGATCGTCTCGGCGACCTACCATCCTGAGTATAATTGCCAGGATTTCCACCCACCATCATTCCATCATGTGTCCATCCGAGACACAACAATGACAACGATATTATTCTATGTACATTTTTCATATCCATACCTTTCGTTAAATTAGCGAATGATTTCCTAATCACTCAAAACTTTCTATATATTATGTATGTTTTACTCTGTGTAAATGATTTTCTAGCAAATTTAAACAAATAATGGAAAATTATTTGAAATAACACAAAAAAATTGGTTCCCATTGCCATGAACCAATTTTTCCATACGCCGCTTTATTTTTCCTCACTATCGGCTTCGTGTCATTTCGATCGGATTCGTACGCGCTTTGCCTATTGACCGCTCCCTACTCTTGGAGGCCTTACTTTTCTTACTGGTCTGTCCCCTACTCTTTTCTTCGCAAAGTTTCCCTGCGTTCCGGCAGCTTTTGTACCTCCATTGCCTATTTTTCGAACCGGGACGACCGTTCTAGGAGTCACATTCTGTCCCGTTATTGCGTAATACGTTACTCTAATCATTCGTTCCATTTCAATTTTTCCTTTTCTAGGATACAATTGCAAAAGCATAGTAGATATCTCATTTTTGACAATTTCGCTCCATCTACTATCCTGTAATCGTCTAGCAATCTCTTGCTTAAGGGCATTTTCGTTTTTTTGTGCTATGTTTTTAATGGGAGCATTTGGATATAATAATTTGAAAAGGCATAGTTTCACAAAATGTTTGTCCTGGTCTAGTCGTATGCTAGGATTTGATCTGATTTTTTGTTTTGCCGCTCCAAGAATCATGGGATCACACAATATCAATTTTTGTTCCAAAGTAACCGAAGGAGTTTGGGCAGTATGTGTGGATTGATATTCCGAGGGACTTTCCATGTATGCCGGCGTGGGATAGGCTGCTATGCTTTCCGACCGAGCGAACGATTCCGACTGAACAAACGGCAATCCTGGCGGAACGGACGGCAATCCTGACTGAACGGGAGCCGATCCTGGCTGAACGGACGGCAATTCTGGCTGAACGGACGGCTGTTCTGAAAAAGCGAACGATTCCGACTGAACAAACGGCAATCCTGGCTGAACGGGAGCTGCTTGCTGCCGTATAACTATTTTCGGTGCAATATGAATTACTTCCTGTTGTCTAGGTAGTTCCGACTGAACAGGTGGTTCTTCATGCCGTTCGGATGGTTCCGACTGAACAGGTGGTTCTTCATGCCGTTTAGATGATTTCGACTGGACAGGCGCTGTGGCTTTAATCGTGGATCTTAGATCTTCATTTCTCCGTGGCATGGATTCTAGGATTTTAGCTAAGTGCTTCTTTACTTCATTTTCCTTAATCCTAATTAGCTGCGAGGGTCCATCTTTATTTGCTGATTCATCTTGGCGAAGCCAAATGGTGGGGAAAGAGTCATCTAACGCCGTGAAAGGCTCTATTTTCGAAGTGCCATCGGGTTTTTGTATAGCTCTTAATAAAAGTTTACCAAATTCATTAACATAATAGAATATACCGTTACTTTCCCATATATACCATTTCTGTAAACGATTGGGATCTAAGCCGGAGGCCTCTACCTCATTTTGTTTCGAAGATGAAGTTTCTTTCTTTTCTTGACTATTCGCTTTTTTTTGCTCGAAAGAACTCAACAGTGAGTCCTGTAATTTTTTTATAGGATTTTCTATTTTAGGGTGACTTGTAATAAATTTTGCTATCTCGGCGAATATATTCTTAAGACTTGTCTCCCATTCAGGGGAACATCCGTTTTTCACAAATACGGAGACTAGCGCATCTTTAGTTACAGTCAATCTGCTACGAATAATTATATCCTGTCCTTTGCTTGCTTGACATGACATTTCATTTGACAAGTCTCGCTGCGCTGTTATAACCAATTCTTTTCGTTCTTGTAATTTTTCTTTTCTTTGTTGGAAACGCCGTTTTCTTTGTATCATTTCTTCCCTTCGAATACCTGAACGTTCGTTATATTCTTCCGCTTCAGAATCAAACCCCTCTTCCCTGCGAAGTTCGTTTACTTCCTCTTCGATTTTTTCTTTTTCTTCTCGAAGCTTTGCTCTTTCTTCTTTCAATGCCTGAATTTCTCTTTCTATCGCTTCGTTTTCCAGTTGCATGGCATACTCCGTTTCGATGACCACATTGTTGTCAAGATCTTTGTTATATCGAGGTATTCCATATGGGGCTGGATGGGATTTAAAAAGATAAGTTCCGTCGCTTTGCGTTTCAAGGCGTACATCGCGTGCATCAAGCTTCACGCCGCCGTCCACTTTTTTACTGAACCATTGTTTATACGGTTCAAACAAAATACGTCTACACTCTTCAATGGGTTCTCGCTGCAAAGATACATTGTTGACCGTCAATTTTTGCAAAATTACCAACACTTTCTTTTGTGCATTTGCCGTATCATTACGATTATTGGCAAATTGTTTTTGCTTAATTGTGTCATTGATGTTCGCTGGTGGCGATTTTAGCAGCATACTATTCTGCGCTCCAGCCCCAAATGCCGGTGGCGGAGGAGGAGGCGGCGGCGGCGGCGGTGGCGGCGGTGGCGGTACTCCAAATAAAGTTTCACCGAGTAATCCGGATAAATATAATTGCGACAATGTTATTATTTTATTTTTTTTTCTCATACGCATATCCTTTCAAAAAAATGTTTTATTTTTCGTGCTATAAACCAAATTAACATAAAATGTTTTACATAGTTCATGACTCCGGCTGTACTAATGTTTGTATTCTCCTGAATTGTAGTGCATCGGGCTTTTGTTTTGTCACTGCCCACCAGAATTTGACTGCATTTTCAGTATTATTTTTGACCTCATCCTTCGATTTCGCCTGAAAAATCATCTTGACTAGGGGGTAGATGATTGTGCTGCGCACGTCCTCATCATTTACATTAATTTTAAGTTCATTAAATAATTTCCAAAGGGCTTCCACAAGCTCTTTAGGCTGTATACTAGTATCTTTTTTCAATTCTTCAATTTTTTGCTTAATCAAAGGATGATTGATCACCGTTTCAAGGGGTGTCTTATTTTGCGATACGGATCGCAGTTTATTGTCGACCAACCAATCTCGCGCTTCATTTGCTTTTGTGGGGATCCATCCCTGCCTAGGAATTAGTTGACCAGCCTGTTGAAATTGATTAGCCTGTTGAGCTAATAATGGCAAATGCGATCCATGAAAAGTCTTCGCCGGAGTTTCTCTGGAACTAACAAGCATTTTCAGCCGTTGGTTCTCATTTCTTAGATTTGCATTCTCTGCTTTTAGCTTTGCGTTTTCATCCCTCAAATGATCTGGAATAACAGCTCCAACCATATTTGTTGATATGCCGACACAGCATAGGAGCGATACCGAAATAATTTTACATATACGTTTCATAGATTAACCTTTCCATGGAAATAAATCATAGCATTTTTACTCAGGTAATCCCTCTAATCCAGTGAGCTGCTTTGCCGCAACATTGGCATCGACTGTTATCGCCTTTGATTGATTATTTATATTTGAGAAAATCGAATTCTCCGACATACTTGTTTCAATGGGACTTTTTCGTAATTCCCGAGCTATCGGAGGAGTTCCTACATCCAAAATTTCCTGTGCCTTAACATCCGACACGGAGTTACCTTTAATGCCAGATGTACTACTGGCAGCAATGATCGCGTTACTTGTTTCCCTTTCCATACATAAAAATGTATTTAAATTTCTCTTGATGTAAATACTTTTTTCGATAATATTTCAAACACAATGAAATATTTTTACTTTTTATCCATATCGATATTTTTCTATCCTTCTCCGTTTACTTTTTCCACAGACGCAGACGCTGCTAC
The DNA here is from genome assembly GCA_031267435.1 of Puniceicoccales bacterium. Classification (GTDB taxonomy): domain Bacteria; phylum Verrucomicrobiota; class Verrucomicrobiia; order Opitutales; family LL51; genus LL51. Next base: position 10,899 of record JAIRZB010000009.1, read on the forward strand.
TACGGAAAGTATTCCGACGCTTTCTTTAGCTGAATTACAGGACGTGCAGGATATGTCTTTGAATCTTGGCCAGGCGACGAGTCGCCCAATAGAAAAAATAATGGAGGAACTCGTTGATACTAACGTACGTGCCGATTCTAAGGACCCCAATCAATTTAAACAAAAAACGGAAGTGGAAGTGAAACAATCAACGGTCGAGAACAAAACAACATCAGGATATAAGCAATTTACGATTGATTTACAGCCGAATAACCTCAATGCGAATGAACCATGGACTGGAGAATGCCAAGTAAAGCTTTATGTCGGATTTGAGGGTTGCCTGAAAAATGGTAGAATGCTCATGTTTAAATGTTCCGCTGTTTGTGTGACATTAAAAAACAGAACAACATACTCCATACCCTTTTTCCTGCCCGCTGACATTTGCGAAAGATACGGCCTACTAAGTCGTGTTCCTGATTATCGTGCCATCCATATCGCAACCGACGGCATCAGCCAATCGATGATCATTATCAATAGGGACGGTAAAAATGCCCACCAACCCAATCCGGAAGAATTTCACATAAGAATGAAACAATCTTCTGATATCCAGACGGGCATTATGTGCAATGCTTATCAACTACCACCGCATGCTGGCATAAAACCTAAAAACCATCCAACATTACGCTTCAGCACCGACATGTAATTACCTATTGATTTTTTTATGATAAGCGGCGACTTTCACCGCTTATTTTTCATAATTTTATATTTTTATGGGACCTGCCAATGCGGATGCAGTCTACCTATTGGGACAACTTGTCGCATGGGAAGGTTTTTTTCCCGGCTGTGCAAATTTCTTTCCATCTGAATATGAACCTTTTACGGATCCATCGCCGAATTTTAAAAGAGTTGTTACATATATCCTATCTTTTGTGGACGTACCCGATAAACTTCCGCCCGTAGGAAGCTGATTTCTGCTGGTTGTCGTTGGAGTCTTGGAAGTCTGTCCGCCCGTAGGAAGCTGATTTCTGGGTATTAATGATGAAGGTTTTCCGTTTGTAGATTGATTTTCATCCATAGGAGGTTTATTCCTATTTGTTGTTGGGGAAGCCTTTTCGTTTGTAGGCGAAACTTTTTTATAAGAAGGAAGGCTTGGTCTTTTAGTTGTTTCATACGGTGAACTATCTGCAAAAGATGCTGCCATTCCCACTGAACTAATCAGGAAATAATTCCTTAAAGGATTTACGATTTTTTTCATTTTCAATAAAATATTCATCATTTAGTAACTGATCGACTTACACCAAACATGTCAAGTATTTTTTAATTGTAATTGTTATTTATTTGGAGACTTCCCATCGATTAACATTCCACAATTGATTAAAATAACTCAAAATGTCAACTCAAGCTGCTTGGAGCTACCGTTCAAAATTTCTCCGGGTAATTCCATAGTGGTGTAAGAAATAGTACAAATATTTCCTACAATATTTCTTGATTATTTAAAAATCCTACGAGAAAAATACATTAAAAAAAACTGATAGTTGCTAAACAAAACAATCCATATGATGATATTTTTCGCACTATCCCCGATCATTACCAAGCGGATTAATGACAATAAACTACAGCTTCTATAACAGCAGATCGCAGCATAATGTGTTAAAATTGCCTATGCATATTTTTTTTATTTTTTCTGCGGCATTCCCAGGTGCCAGCTATCAATATAATTTTCTTCCATTGGTCCTCTAATAGCTCGTGGAGCTCTCTTTGAGTACCCGTGGAAGAAATTTTTGATGTCGGACCGTATCGTTCCGGTCGTCCGTCAACGACAACTTTATTCAACTATCTTAGATTAGGTGCCATTTTAAATTCAGGTACAAATGGCGATTTTGGTGCGTAATTGGGGTTTAAAATCATGGATTCCCTCAATTGAGACAAGAAATGCTGAATTTCACATTCATTGGGCTCTCGATTATAACCTGCTTCAATCATCTTAAAGGAAATAGTCTCCCAGTTGTATTTATATTGCGTTACGAACGTTTGACCTGCGAGCCTTTTCAGCAGCTGGCATTCTTCACTTGTCCATTCTTTTTCGTTGTCATACCTTTCCCTACATTCATTGGGATCTCGATTATAACCTGCTTCAATCATCTTAAGGGAAATAGTCTCCCAGTTGGGTTTATATTGCTCCGCGAGCGCTCGCAGCAGCTGGTGCTCCTCACTTGCCCATATCCTTGTGCTATACCGTTTCCAACATTCAGCGATATCTCGATTATAACCTGCTTTAATCATCTTGCGGGAAATAATCTCCCAGTTGTGTTTATATCGCTCCACGAGTATTCGCAGCAGCCGGTATTCTTCAGGTGTCCATATCTTATCGGGATCTCGACCATAATCTCTTCTACTTGTATATTCCGACATTTCCGACATCCATGCGTTGGACGCTGCATCTGCATCTGCATCCCAAGTACTAGCGAAGCAAACAACCCCCACATTTGATATAAAAAAACTACATGCAGTGAAAAGTGCTATTTTTTCATTCTTGTGAAATATATGATTTAACATAACGTATACTTTATTAATCATAAAACGTAAAAAGTAAATCTTATTTTAATCATTTAAAGATAAATTATTTTAAGATGCGGCCAACCAAGGGCAAGGGGAATCCTTCCCCTTGCAACCCCTTGCCAGGGGATCCATCCCCTGGACCTGGATACGGCCGGTACCCCGGGCGACGCCCGTGGTACCGGCCGACCATGGGGCCCTAAGGCCCCGCCCGCGGCTTCGCCGCGGGCGGGGCAACAAAGTTGACCCAGCGGCCAAACCATGCGAAACATCGCATGGCGTGGGCGCATATCGAGGTCAAGGAGTCCG
>JAIRZB010000017.1 GCA_031267435.1 Puniceicoccales bacterium
TTCTGAACGGATTCATTTTTTACATAGGATCCGGAGGCGATCCAATTGGTGTGGTGCATACCCGTTGGCGTAATGTTCGAGGGGGTAAGCGGTAATTTCAGTGCAGTTAAAAAAATGAAAAAATAAAACTTGACGCTAGTATTTTATCATCTTTAATTTATATTGTCGGAGGGATCCAAATGAGAAATGCTAAAAAAGAAATCAGTTACCTGTTAATGGCTTTTGTTTCATCGGTGGCGATGGGCTGTGGTGAGAGGCCACAAAAATCCAGAAATGAAGTTCCCATTGCGTCGGCGGTATCCGGCGGAAAAAAAGACGAAAGTGATCGTCCGTCCGACGGAGAAGAAAAAGAGGAAGACGCCATAGAAAAATCAAGGCGTTTGCTTTTTGACTTTCTCGATGAATGGGAAAATGCGCCGACGGAAACCATGCGCCTCAAAGATATAGTTGCGGCAATACGTGAAAATTGCGAAAATTTTAGGCCATGTCTGGAAAGGTTCGTTAAAGAATTTCCTGACTTAAGGCCTTTAGACCAGAGTGCCCTGTTGACTATTTTCATAGTGATGGGAGAGTGGGAGCTCATGGGGAAAATAGTGGCAATCAAGAAAGTATCATTGAGCAACGATGCGGTGTTTGGCTGGGTGCCGGCATATTATGCCGTGTTTTTAAATAGTTTTGACGATTTAAGGTTTTGTATCAATCGAGGAACTCCCGCAAATGTCAGTGGTGATGGCGGGCGCACGCTTTTAATGGCGGCGATCAGGCAAGACAATTTGCCCATGGTTAGATTTTTATTGACCTGCAAAGATGTTGGCATAGAGATCCGCGATGCACACGGGTTGTCGGCATTGGATTATGCCGGCAAATGTTGTAATCGAGAAATTTTTCTGTCGGTAAAAGCTGCAGTGAATGCCAAGAGGGAAGATTTGGAATACGATGCGGAAGAGGATCCGAAAGACAGAGGCAGCAGTGAAAGTTCGGAATTTTTGGATGAGGAATATGATGCGGAAGATACGGAAGAATCTTCTGCGTGGAATGAAGAAGAAGAAGGAGGGGATGATGGCGAAGAAAGTGAAAAAACATCTCGAGGGAGTAGCGTTCGAAAAGGGGTAGTGAATCCGCGTGAAAGTAAAAAGAAAGTGGTAAAATTTGTGCGGGGGGAGACGGGGAATACGTCTCCGGAAAAAAACTAGATCAATCGATGGCTTTTCCCAATGGGAAAGTTGGTCGGAGGTTTATTGCATATTTAATGGCCTAGAAATATCGAAGGATTTTCCGATTAGTCTTGAAGTGCAAAAAAATGGGATAGGAATGCTACTATGCCGGATGATGGACCGAAAAATAATCCTCGTAATCAACCCATAGATCAGACGATTTCCGCTGTGAACAAGCGGTTCGGCGATGGATCTCTGATGCGGATGGGTGATGCCAAGAGAAATATCGAAGAATTTTCCGATTAGTCTTGAAGTGCGAAATTTTTGAGATAAGAATGCTGTTATGCCGGATGATGGACCGAAAAATAATTCTCACAATCAACCCATAGATCAAGCGATTTCCGCTGTGAACAAACAGTTCGGCGAAGGGTCGCTGATGCGGATGGGCGATGCCAAGAGAATGAATGTTTCGGTGATTTCCACCGGGTCACTGTCCCTTGATTTGGCGCTGGGAGTGGGTGGATTGCCCCGGGGTAGAATTTGTGAGGTTTTCGGGCCGGAATCTTCCGGGAAGACGACCCTCTGCCTCAGTGTTATTGCCGAGGCCCAACGGCAAGGCGGCAATGCAGTTTTTATCGATGTGGAACACGCACTCGATCCTAAGTATACGCGTATTCTCGGCGTAGACCTCGACAATTTGATGGTTTCGCAGCCGGAGAGTGGCGAAGATGCGCTAAACATTGCGGAGACGCTGATTCGTTCCGGAACGATCGATGTAATTGTGATTGATTCCGTTGCGGCACTCATTCCCAAGGCGGAACTCGACGGTCAGGTCGGCGATGCGACCATCGGTCTACAGGCGCGCATGATGAGTCAGGCGATGCGGCGGCTAACTTCCGTGGTGAGTAAGACGCAGTGTATTTGCATATTTACGAATCAGATTCGTGAAAAAATTGGTGTCATGTTTGGAAGTCCGGAAACGACGCCGGGGGGCCGAGCGCTAAAATTCTTTTCCTCCGTACGTTTGGATATTCGCCGTATCAATCAGATTAAGGACAATGCAGGAAAATTTTTAGGCAATCGCACGCGAGTTAAAGTTGTGAAAAATAAGGTTGCTCCTCCGTTTACGGAGTGTGAATTTGATATCATGTACGACGAGGGTATTTCGAGGACGGGTTCGCTCGTCGATCTTGGATTGGAATATAATATTCTCGAAAAGAAGGGGTCCTGGATATCGTTTGGAGGGAAAATGATTGGACAGGGCCGAGAAAGCGCGAAACAATCTCTGCGTAAAGATGTTCATCTATTTACGGAACTTGAAAAAGCAATTATCGCTAAGGTTAGCGTATCCGGTGGAACCGTTTTGGCGGAGAGTGTAAAGGATTCGGCGATTACATCCGTAGAATAAACGACATGCAATGGGGAGATGAGCCACTCGAGTTGTGCACATTTTTTGCGGAAAAAGGTGTCCTGCGTAGCATTAAGTTTGTGGAAAAAAACCACGTTCTTTTTGGTTTTTGCGTTCAAGCCGGTGGTTCTTTGGGTGTAGATTTTCGTCCGGAGGAAAATCGAGAAATTTCCATACAATTGATACTGGAAGAAAAGGCAGAAGCTACGGTTCGCATATTGTACCATGGGAGGGGGGTATCGACTTTTACCTGTCACACGTGCCAACGGCACATGGGGAATAATAGCCAATCGACAGTTTTGGTGCGCTGTGTTTGTGAGGACAGTGCACGGGTGGATTACCATGGAAAGATTGAAATTCCGAAGGAAGTAATAGGGGTAAGGGCCATTCAAGAACATAAAAATTTAGTATTTTCGGAGAATGTTTGTATCCACACGGAGCCGGCAATGAATGTGCATTCGAAAGACGCGGAATGCTTTCACGGTGCGGCGATCGGCGGAATTGACACCGATGTTTTGCAGTATTTTTTTATGCGTGGGATGGAGAGACCTTTGGCGCAGGAATGCTATATTGCCGGATTTTTAAATTAATTTTTATACTTCAATGCCCGGGTGATCTATGAAAAAAAGCTTTATGGAATCGGTCGGTGTGGAATGTAATTGTTGTGTTTATTTTTTAGTATTTCGCTTGACAAAGACTATTTTTTATGAAAATGTATAAGCAATATGCATTGGGGTAAATATGCAAGTCCGATAGTCGATGTGGCATTTCGACATATTATGAGCAGTGAAGAAATTGCTATGTCTTTGATCAACAGTGTTGTTCCGGATTTTCGAGATAACCCGGTGACAGAAATAAAAAAAGCCTTCGATAGGGTATCTTTGTCTTCCAAAAAGGATGCCTTCATGGATTTTCATGCAACAACCGATAGGAAAGACAAAGTTATCGTTGAGATGCAGGCGAAGCGCCATGCGATGTTCGATGAACGGGCGCTTTATTATGCGGCGTATACCTACTCCCATCAATTATCGGAGGAAATTTTGAAAAGACATGATTGGCACGAGAATCTTAGGCCGGTGTATGCGATACAGTTTTTAGATTATGATACGCAAAGGATACGAGGAATCCAGTCAAAGGAATGGGAAGAGGATTTGGATCGCCCCTTCATCGACGAGATGCAAGCACATCCAATGGGGCGGGATGAATTCATGAAGCATTATATTATGACGGATGAAAATTCCGGCCAAGCGATTAGGCGAGGAATTCATCTCATTCAAATTGAGCTGCCGCGGGCGACGAACATTAAGGCATTGTCACCGCGAGGGGATAGTTTCATCGAAAGATCGGAGGATTTTAGTCCTTCGGATTGGTGGTATTGCATATTAAAGCATGCGGAAGAGTTTGATGTCGAAGGAATAGACGATGAATACGAATGCAGAAGAGGCAATTTTGC
>JAIRZB010000052.1 GCA_031267435.1 Puniceicoccales bacterium
CATAACCACGACCGTTTCAATTAACGTAAAAGATTTTTTATTTTTTACGCTTTTACGTCTTGCTGTCTTGCTGTCTTGCTGTCTTGCTGTCTTGCTGTCTTGCTGTCTTGCTGTCTTGCCATGAAGTCATTATCACGAAAATACAAATTCTGTCAAGGGGAAACTATAAAAAAATTTTATTTTTCTAAAATTTATTTCCCCAAAATATTCCCTCAAAAATTGCTTGACAACACAGCCGAATCGCCCAAAGTTGACAGATAAAAGGTGGGGGCAAGCAGCGCGTTTGCGACTTTTACGTTTCATCGATCTCGGCCGACCTAATACGGCAAATTTTTCAGCGCTTACGTAGCCTTGCCGCATACTACTCTTCTGCCCTCGGGCGACTCAAGTTCTGCCGGATTCGGAAGATTATTTTCCAGAAAACAGCTTGACAGTTACCCTTTTTCGCCCAAAGCTGCCAGGCAGAGGATGGGAGCAAGCGACACGTTTATGATCTTTATATTTCATCGATCCCGAGCCGACCTAATACGGCAAATTTCCCAGCGCTTACGTAGCCTTGCCGCATACTGTCCTATTGCCCCTCGGACGACTCAAGTTCTGCCGGATTCGGAAGATTATTTTCCAGAAAGCAGCTTGACAGTTACCATTTTTCGTCCAAGGCTGACAGGTAGAGGGTGGGGGCAAGCGGCGCGTTTGCAATTTATTACAGTCCACCGATTCCGACATGGAAAATAAGGAGCAGTGAATCATCCGTATCCTTGATATTGCTATTCATTAAATGTCCGCAGGAAATAAATGCACTGTTCGGTATGGCATCGCGAATGTCGTTTGAATAGCTGTTTTGATTCCACTTCAAGAATATTGCTGGCCGGTCTCCATCGAACCATTTGGCGTGGCCATCGCCAAAAACGACATACCCTCCCTTATCGCCATACAGTCCATATTTGGGGTGCCATTTACCATTTACTTTCAAACCACGTGTGAAGGCAATGGGGGTTGTGGAGAGGGGAATAAATGCGGATAACCCCGAAATTGTGCAATAGCTTAAAGTAATGGCGCTCGATGATGTTGTTATGTCATTTTTAACTCTTGAATAGGGGTCTAGGTAGGCATTAGAGTTTCCGCGTGGCCCGCAAATAGCTGGCCGTAGAACCTTCGTAGCATACTTGTCTCCATTGGAAACATACGCATATGGATCGTTGAGGATGCATTTTTCCCATCCTTTCCAACCCGTTTCATTCGTACTGCCGCCTGACAAATAGCACGGAAATTCCATGCCATTGTTATGGAAAGAAAATTCTTCAAAATTATTGTCAACGATATAGCTTTTCCAAGCTTCGGCGATTTTTTTGAGGTTAACGATATCTCGGACTTTTTGCGCATTAAATTTAATGGTGCTTATCGTCGGTAAAAGAATGGCCAGTAAAATTCCAATAATAGAAAGCGTAAAAACGATTTCAATTAACGTAAAAGCTCCCTTGTATCGCTGTATCGCTGTATCGCTGTATCGCTGTATCGCTGTATCCAAGCCCGTAATCTTAAGAATCTACAATTAAAGTCAAGGAATTTTTTGAAAAATTTCCGCTAACTCCTCTAACGGATTCCCTAAAGATATTTTCAGAAAAAATACTTAACGGTGGCCAATCCTTATTCGATACTAAAGGACAGGGGATGGAAGCAACGGTACATCGAAATTTTTCGGTCGATGGCAATGTCGTTAGCCTAGACAATCAGATTGCCATGTTTCCCGTTAGAAAGGCCAATTGCATGGCTGTTTTTCACGACATTTAGTATCGCCTAGCAAAATGGATTAGAAAATAATTGACAAGACCATTTAATCTTGCAAGAATTATTACAGGTAGATGTATTACGCATAATTAAAGAGTATGGATAAAACGATCATTGAACAGATTGTACGGAAGCAGCCGCTCCTCGATCGGGAGCTCGAAAAGCTGGCGAATATTAACGATGGAACCTATTGTGTTCATCAAAGTTGGGGGTTAGGCCAGATTTTGGGCTACGAACCCACGGCGAATGTATTAAGAATTGTATTCGAAGACCAGGAAGAGCATCGTATGAATCCTATCTTTTGTATCAAAAAATTAGAGATTTTGCCCGACAATAATATCCTCGTTCGATTCAAAAATAACCCCGAAGAAATTACTGAAAAAGCCAAAAATGAACCCATTACACTCATCCGTTCGCTCATCGAAAATAGTCCTCATAAGGAATTGGCGTTGAGTGAAATTGAGTTCATTTTTAAACGTATTATTGGGGAATCCGGATTCCGTCGCTGGTGGTCTAATGTGAAAAAATTACTCGCAAAGGATCCGCTAATTGCCCTATCGCCAAAACGCCTCAATACTTACATTTTACGGGAGCAACCCGTCAGTGTCGAAGACGATATTATAGAACAGGTTCAAATACATCGGGATCCTGTAAAAAAAATTGAAATTGCTGCAAAAATTTTGGATCTTCCCCACGAAAATCAGGAAACGATTGCCTCTGAAATGAAAAATGTGGTCGACGATCTGAGTGTCATTCTTAGGTCCAATGATAAGCGCTTGTCTATCGCACAAAAGTTAACTTGCTGTTGGGTTCGCAATGATCTAGCGGGAATTATCGGCGAAGAAATTGAATATTTTGAACCAACTCCGGAGGCATTAATTCGCGATTGTAGTAATTTGGGTAAATTGGTCGAGGACTTGCCATCGAGTTACTATGGACGATTTTTACTCCTGGTAACTTGCGCATTTCCCGATGAGTGGGAACAACGTTGTGCTAATTTACTAAGAAATAGTCAGGGGAAATTTACAAATGAGTGTATTTTATTTCTCGTTGAACGGGGTTGTCATGACTTTTTGAGAGACTGTTTTAATCGCTGGTTAAATGAACGTGCACTAAAATCGCCAGTGTTACATTGGATCATTAAAAATCGTCACGTACGAAAATTTTCTGAAGTTATTTCTAAAGAATTAATTGGGCATAAATTATTAAATGCGATTTTTTTGGCCATTGATATCGAAGCTTTAGCCAATGCTTCATCGAAACGTATTCCTTTGGCTGAACTGGTCAGTGAAGATCGTAATTTAATTTGCGATTTATTGTCCGATGCGACGGAAGAGCATGCGCGAGATTTATGTCAAATGTTGATGCAAAACCAGTGGTTTGATTCATTGACAAAAAAATTACTATTTGCGCGATTTATTAAGGAATTTCCATCGATTCAAGCGTTAATTTCCGATAAACTTTCCGATAAGCAAAGCACGGATGTTTCGCTTATGGTTTCCCGAGAAAGTTTCGATACGAAGAAAAAGGAATACGAAATATTAATTAATGAAAAAATTCCGGCCAATAAAAAAGCTATTGAAATTGCCCGTGAGCACGGAGATCTCAGTGAAAATTCGGAGTACAAAATGGCACGGCAGGATCAGGGTATTTTACTATCGCGGCGTGATCAATTGGAAGCCGACCTTAAAAGAGCGCAAATTATTAATTTTGCTACGGCAAATGACGATGTTGCAGGTATTGGTACCATTGTTCATTTAACAAATGCATCCAACGAAAATGTGGAATATGCAATCCTAGGTGCCTGGGATGGCGATCCCGATAATAATGTTCTTTCCTATAAAACCCCATTGGCCCAGGCATTGCTTGCAAAGCGGGTTGGCGATGATGTGGAAGTGGCCATCGGCGATCAAACTTCATCCTGGAAAGTTGAAGCCATTAGGCGTTACGTTGATTGTGTGTGATTTTTGTGTCCGACGCCACGAAAAGAAAATGTCCTTCCATTTCAGGAGGAACGATAATTATTAATTCCTAGGGCCGTGTCCCACTGCTTCACCGTGAATTTCTTAAAATTCCTTGGTAGAAAAAAAGAGTTAGGTATATTAAAAAGAAGTAGCCGCATCCCAATAGGTGCGATCCCCTCCATCAAAAAAAGCAATTACCCTCATTGATTCCTTGGCGACGTCAGATAATCGAAGGAACCCGTTGAGCAAAATCGTGTACTTTTTCGAATAGGTAAGCGATGGACATTAACTCGGATTCGTGGAATGCTTTGCCGATAAATTGGAGACCAATGGGTAGACCTGCCTTTGAAAATCCACAGGGAATGGATAGGGCTGGCAATCCCGCCAAATTAACGGATACGGTGCAAATATCGTTCAAATACATTTGCAAAGGATCGTCTATTTTTTCACCCAATTTAAATGCCGTTGTTGGTGCCGTAGGCGATAAAATAACATCTACGGTTTCGAATGCTTTGGCAAAATCTTCACAGATCCGTGTCCGCACTTTTTGTGCTCGAATGTAGTAGGCTTCGAGATAATTACTACTCAATATATAGGTGCCTAAAATGATGCGTCGCTTAACTTCCGCACCAAAACCTTCTCCCCGTGATTTAAAATAAATATCCGTTGCATTGGTTGCCTTCGCGCTGCGATGGGAGTAGCGAATGCCATCGAATCGTGCCAGATTTGAAGAAGCTTCAGCCATCATAATCACATAGTATACCGGAATCGCATAGGGGGTATGCGGTAGGGAAATATCAACAATAGAGTAGCCATTTTTTTCGTAAAATTTGATGGCATTTTCGATAGCTTGGCGAACTTCCGAATCGATACCTTCCGAAAAATATTCTTTTGGAATGCCGATGCGACAGGACCGCTGCTTTTTTAGGAGTTGATTATAATCTGGAATTTCCACATTACAGCTCGTCGAGTCGCGGGCGTCATACCCGGCAATGACCTGGAGCAATAGTCCTAGGTCCGTTACATTACGCGCAAATGGTCCAATCTGATCCAGGGAACTGGCCAATGCCGATAACCCATATCGACTAACAAGGCCATAGGTCGGCTTTAATCCTACGATACCGCAGCAGGCCGCCGGCTGACGTATTGATCCGCCCGTGTCTGAACCTAAAGCCAGAGGAACCTCGCCCGCACAGACCGCCGCCGCACTACCGCCACTACTTCCACCGGGAACGTATTCCAGATTCCATGGGTTATGGGTCTTTTGATAGGCCGAATTTTCCGTGGAAGATCCCATGGCAAATTCATCTAAATTCAACCGTCCCATGAGAATTGCTCCCGATCGGTATAAAGATTCCGTAACCGTCGCATCGTAGGGACTGATGTAATGCTCCAAAATTTTGCTAGCACAGGTCAAAGGTTGATCTTTTTCCGCAATGACATCCTTCATGCCTACGGGGATGCCGTCGAGGAGGCCCAATGACTGTCCTTTGGCTCGGCGTTCATCGGATGCTTTTGCCTGTTGCAGCGATTTTTCTTCATCGAGCGATAGGAATGCTCGAATTTTTGGGTCTACGGCTTTGATACGTTTGAGAAAAATTTGGGTCAATTCTACGGAGGATAAGGATTTTTTTGCCAGCATTTGCAATAAATCTTCCGTTGATTTAAAAAAAAGTTCGTCCATATTATTCCACAATTCGAGGGACTATAATTTGATTATTTTTTTGTTCCGGAGCATTCATTAGGGCGGTTTCGATGGAAAAATTTTCCCCGGGTTTATCGGTGCGCAAAACATTACTAATTTCCAATGCATGGAGAGTTGGTTTTACATCCCGGATATCCACTTCTTCGAGTTGCTGTATGCGGGCGAGCATGGTATCGATTTGTTCGGGAAGCGTTCTACGCTCCTCATCGGAAATGGTAATTCGACATAGCATCGCAATATGATCGATATTGATATGTTCAGCTGTCATACTTTTGCTAAAAACTGAAGACTAAATCCAAAAGGTCAAGTTGTATTTCTCCCCAACCGTAGTGTGCATAATTTGCATTTTAATTTTTATGATTATGCCCTATTTTTTGCGAGATTTAAAGCGAGGGTTAAAAATGATGCTAAGGAGTGGAGTGTGGGAGCAAGCGGCACGTCTAAATGCGAGGTATTTCAAAATTTTTAGGAATTTGCCCAATTTCATTTATTGGCGAATTTAAAACCTAAACTTGACCTGGGTGAGTTTTTGATGTTAATGAATTTCATCTTTCAAAGCTGGGCGTCAATGATCAATGGCAGTAGATAGTTTTTTTAGATGATATTAGTATGGACAAAGAAAACGCATTAAGATTGGAGTCTTTGGTTGTTCATTATAAAAACAGGCGTGTTTTTTCATTGGGGCGGAACGGTACCGTGCGAGCGGTCAATGGGGTTTCGATGTCGCTGGAGCGAGGAGAAATTATGGGAGTCGTTGGCGAAAGTGGCAGCGGAAAATCTTCCTTACTCAAGGCACTTTGTAAATTTATCCCCATTCAAGGTGGTCGTATTTTTATCGAAGAGGTTGATATTACGGAATTTTCGGATAGGGAATTTTTTCCCTATCGCAGAAAAATACAAATGATTCCTCAGGATTTTTTCGACATATTTAATCCCAAAATGACGGTAAAAGAGATTTTAATGGAGCCATTAGAGATTCATTTTGGGGAGGTAAGTTCCCAGGAAAAGGAAGCACGCATTTTAGAATTATTAAAATTGGTTGAATTGGATGATACTTTAATCGAGCGTTTACCATCGCAGTTGAGCGGAGGACAACGGCAGCGCATTTCCATTGCGCGTGCTTTGGCGGTAAATCCCTCGATATTGATTTGCGACGAAATTGTAAGTGCCTGCGATTTATATGCGCAAAAACAAATTCTGAATTTGTTGACTACTCTCAATCGGGAAAAAAATATCGCCATGTTATTTGTTTCGCATAATATCGCCGTTGTTGCTCATTTGTGTCATAATATTATTGTCATGCACCAGGGGCAATTTCTGGAATTTGGATCCTTGGATATGCTTCGTGGTTCTGGTAATGCCTATGTGCAATCTCTAATGGATGCCGTTCCTCAGCTAAAAATGGCGAAGAAATAGAAAGAGCGATAATGGTTGCGAAGAAAATGGGCGAGAAATGGAAAATTTTCGGATTTAGTAATTGCGTCGGACAGGAGTACTTTAGAAAGAAATTTACTTGACAAATTCATAGATAGAGACGATGCTAAGAGGCAGAAGATGGGAGTAGGCGATACATCTAAAGTGCGGGATATTTTTTAAAAATTTTTAGAAATTTACAAATGTTTTATTTCATTCATTCACGGGGCCTAAATCTGGGTTTTTGGCATTTATTGATTTTGGCGATTTATATATGAGAATAAGATTGCATATTTGCGATAATGGGTTGCATGGATGCGTGAAGTTGCATCGTAGATAAAAAGTAGCATATGATATATGAGCAAAAATTTGGGGAATTTATTTGCCGAAGCGCGTCGAGAAAAAGGGCTTTCGCTGGACGAAATAGCGGAAATGATACACATTAAAGCGGAGTATTTGGAGGCGATTGAAGAGGAGAAGTTTGATTTTAATTTGCCTGATATTTACAGGCGCGGATTCTATAAGTCCTACGCTGATTTTTTGGGTCTCAATTTGGGTGATATGATGCTTAAATGCCCCGTCAAACCCTTTGAAACCATGGAATCTTCCCGGAAACGCCGGGAAATGGTATCCCAGGTTGCTAAAAAAACACAGGAAGTGAATCTTGAAAAAGTGAAAACTTCTTTTTCGGATGACGTGGAAGGGAAAAGTACGCCCCAGGATGGACCTAAAGTTTCTTCCATAAACAGGGCGGCGGCCATGAAAATGGCAGGTATTATTGGAGGGGCGATTTTACTCATTTTATTATTATTATATGTGATTGTCAGTACCATTTCTTCGCCCAGTTTACCATCCGAAGAAATGATGAATCAAGAAAATATTAGTGAACTTGTTGAGAAAAAAGTTACCATGCGGGCAAAGGGAGACGTTAAGGTGATGGTACGTTCCGAGGAGGATAGGGCAAAACTATTTTCAGGAACGGTACAGAAAGGCAGCGAACAGATAATCACTTATAAAACACCGATTCAAATCTTTTTTGATCGGGGGGACTTTTTGGTCATTGAATTAGCGAATGGCGAGTTACTGCATCCCGATTCGGGGCGTGGAGGCATTCAAATAAAATAAATCTTCAAAAATTTTAGAATCTTTCTAAGTTCCACGGCCATGTCTTTCGGTGAAGATTTTAAATGGGCACGGAAAATAAAATTGTTGAACAAAATATTGGGCGCGGTTGCTATTTCTCTTATTGTTGTGATGATCAACATATTGTCCATGCACCATTTTATCCGTTTCGATTGGCAAAAGAAGCACAATTTTGCGCTCGAAGAATTTTCACTTAATGTCCTCAATATTTTGGAAGATCCCGTTGAAATTTATCTTTTCTACGGTCGGTCGCAGGATGATGCTATTCCTTTTTTTGTGAACGACTTGCGCAATTTGTTAAAAGAATATAAACATGCGGCTTCCCATCGGATCAAGGTAAAGTTCATCGACACGGTACAGCAACAGCGCATGGCGGATGAGTTATCCCTGCGATTTGGGGCGGTTACCAGCAACAGCATTGTGATTTCGAGTCGGGAGCATTTTCGTATTATTCCAGCTTTTGAGCTCTACGAATTTAAAAATGGCGTAGTTTCTGGGTTTAGGGGGGAACAAATTATTTCCGATGAAATTCTGAAACTTTCCAACCGCGAGACCAAAACAATACTCTTTTCGACAGGTCATGGCGAAATGGATATTGATAGTATCCATCCGCTTTATGGTAGTTCCAATGTCAAAGAACTTCTGCGCCAAAATGGTTATCGGGTCGAAAAAGTAAAATTAACGGAAAAGATCGATGATGGCAGTGTGCGCCTATTGATTATTGCTGGAGCTCAGACAAATTTTGCGGAAAAGGAAATCCAAGTTTTGCGAAATTTTTTGAAGCGAGATGGGCGTGTTTTAGTCCTACTTTCACCGCCGAGAATATGTGGCCTAGAGGATTTATTTTTTGAGTGGGGAATTTTGGCCGACGATATGCTGATCATCGGTAATGATGATCATTTGGGGATTTCTGGAGACAATATGATTGATAATTTTGTGGAGCATCCGATCACGCAGCCCATGCTCAGTATGCAATTAGTTGCCCTATTTGGATTATGCCAGCCCGTTCGCATCGACATTGGTTCTCCGGTGAAACAATACCGAGCAACGCCGCTATTATCTTCCGGTGAAAAGACGTTTGCGAAACTCGATTATTTGCAGCGCAAACCCCAATATAATCCTTCAGAAGATTTAGCTGGTCCCGTATCCGTAGCTGTTCTATCGGAGCATATGATCGATGAAAAAACTGCGGGAATGCAAGGGAAATTGTTGGTCGTAGGGAGTGCGGATTTCATAAATAACAATCGCTTTTGTGTTTTAGGGAACAAAATTTTACTCAATTCGATGGTAACATGGCTACTCGAAGGAGTGGGTTCCCTGTCCGATTCCGTTAAAATACGTCCCGCGGAAAATTACAAAATTACCCTGTCTAAATCGGAGTTATTCGAAATTGGTATAATTTTACTTTTAATTCCCTTTTCCATTCTATTGTTTAGTTATTTAGTTATCCGTGTTCGGAGGAATATGCGATGAAATGGATGCGTACTTTAGTTTTACTTTTCGTCGTTTTGGGTCTATGGATTTTTAATTGGAAATTGTGGCAACATTTAGATTTTCCAGCAAAGACAGTCTCCGATGGTGCACTTTATGGGGAGCGTAATATTCAAAAAATTTCCATAAAATTTAAGCAAAAAACAATTATCATTGAGAAAAAACCGCATCATACTTGGTATTTAACGCAACCTTTTCATTGGCCAGCGAATCCGTTTGCTCTGGGGAAATTTTTTCGAATTTTAGCTTTTGAAAAAGAATTGCCACCGAAAGTAGAAATTGTGCTAGAAAAAAGCGATGGAACGGAGGTCACTTTAAGGGCAAGCGAAAGGGGAAGCAATGTATTTCGTGAAACAGGTTTATTAAAAATTTTAAAGCAAGGGATAGTATTTTGGTGCGAGCAGCGGTTATGCTTACAAAAGCTTTCAGAAATCGACCAAGTTGATATTATTTTACATCGGACGCAGCAGAAATTTTCTCTTGTGAAAAATGGAAACCGATGGGAATTTTTGAGTCCCATTGCCATCGAAGCCGATGATGATGCGGTACAAAAATTTTTGGAATACGTTATTTCCAGGGAAGTTTCTCCATTTATTGGCAAAAATTCACAAAAAGATAGCAATGGCCATGTTGATTTTGAGAGTATGGTGGCAGAGAAAAAAAATTTTGAAATAACGATGACTATTAGTGATATTCGTCGACAACGATTGTGTGTGTACTTGAAAAAAAAAGTTTTTGATTCCGTTTCCCAGCGGGATGTGTATTTGGGGTGTCTCAGGGATGGCGAGGCCTACTTTTTTGTTTCACCGAATGAAGTATTTGATCATCCCTTGCAATCTTTGTGTCATCGATCGCTATTTCCAGAAATTCATTCCGTTGCACTGAGTTATCGTGGAGAAAAATTGTTTCTATCGTGCGATGAAGCGGGAAAATGGAATGCTTTCAAGCTTTCGGAAAAGGAAACGGTTTTACGCCTGTTAGAAAACTTTGATGAAAAAGCTGTTCTGTTATATCTGTCGCTCATTCGGCCTCTGAATGTTAGCGAAAAGTCCACACTTGGTTCCGAATGGGACGGTGAAAAATTGATTTTAGAAATTAACGAAACATTAAAATTTGAATTGGGTATTATGAAAAATGAAACTTATTTAGTTCCCGATGATAAGCACTACGCCATAAAAATTGATCACAATCTGATGCCGAAGTTAATTGAATTTTTGGAGAAAGAATAGGTAGCAATACCTGCATGGAAGAAGTTCAGAGAGTAACGGTAGCAATGTCAGGTGGCGTAGACAGTTCGGTTGCGGCATTATTGGCGAAGGAATCGGGTAAGGAGGTATGTGGCGTTTACATGCGCACCTGGCATGGCGACGATGCGGTTGTTCCGCTGGGGGATTGTCCATGGAAGAAGGATTTGGAGGATGCACGCCAGGTAGCGGACCGAATTGGAATCCATTTGGAGGTCGTCAACATGATTGATTTTTACAAAAAATGGGTTGTCACGCCTCTAATTGATGGCTATCGCAGCGGCATTACGCCAAATCCGGATATTTTATGTAATCAGTTTGTGAAATTTGGAGCTCTGGCGGAATCTGCAAAAGCTCTGGGGAGTGCTGCGATTGCGACGGGGCATTATTGTAAAAAAAGAAAAAATATGGACGGAACGTTTGATTTAGTTGAGCCGATGGATAAGACTAAGGATCAGAGCTATTTTTTGGCTTATTTAAAGCAGGAGCAGATTAGGTTTGCAGAGTTTCCGATTGCCGATTTGACAAAGGATGAAGTGCGCGCATTGGCGGAAAAGAAAGATTTGACGACAGCTCGTAAAAAGGATAGCCAGGGCATTTGTTTTCTCGGAAAGGTTAAAATTCAAGATTTTTTAGCCCATTATATTGAAAAAAAATCGGGAAATATTGTCAATTTCGAAGGGAAAGTCGTTGGACAACATGGAGGTTTACACAATTTTACCGTAGGGCAGCGGCATGGGTTAAATATTTCTTCGAATTCGAATTACAATTTTTACGTCGTGATAGGGAAAGATTTGGAGCGAAATGAGCTAAGGGTGGCCTTTGAAAGTGAGCAAAGATTATATCATAATAGATTTAAAATTCGCAACTTAAGCCATACGAACAAGGAATTACCCCTAAGCTGTGACTTTTCGTGTCGGCCGCGATACCGGGATCCCTATCAGGAAGTTTACTTTGAAAAAATTTCACCGGATGAGGCGATTATCGAATTTAAAAGACCACAGCGAGCGTTGTCGAGTGGCCAAGTTGTTGCGTTTTACGAAGGCGAAGTTCTCCTCGGTGGCGGAATTTATGTTTAGTATTATTTCATAATTTTTTATGCAAATGGCAGCCCTTTTCATTGACCGTTATCCCAATCGGTAAAAAGAAGAAGATTCGTTACTTTTTCCAAAGCTTCCTCAGCCGTTGGACATTGTGTGGGATCTCTGGGAAGGCAATCGGTCGTAATTTGTGCAAGTTCTTCCAAAACCGGTTTGGGGTAGGATTTTCCAGTATCGATTCGCATTTTATTGTTTGCTTTATGAAATTTTTCCATTATATATTGCTTTCTCTTTACACTTGCCAACTTTTCTAGATCAGCTTTAAACTTATCTTCATATTTATCTCCATATGTTTTTTCATATATTCTTTTTTTGGCAGCCATTTCTCCTATGTTCATTTCCATCTCTAAGGACATTATTTCTGCGGCCAATTGATCTTGAGGCTGTCCGGAATCTTTCCATGTTTGTATAAGTTCTGGTTTTGCTGTTTTTTCCCAGGTTATTCGATATTTAGCGACATGTAAATGATGGCCAAATCCTATAATTATGCACCCACTGTTCCCAAAAAGAAGAGGTGGCATCAATGCTCCTAACATTTGCATATCACGAGAAATGTTTTGAGGAGCTTCTTCCTCGCTGACTTCTTTGTCGATTGCGTAAGAGAGCCCAAAATCGATGATTCTGGGTATATATTCATACTGATCTTCAAAGGATAAGTTGGCTCTAGCTGTTGCAATTGCCTCGTCGAGTGCTTGTCTATTTTCTTCTGTTAAATCTTTTTCTTCTCCTATTATTCCAGTCCTTTGCCTTGCTTTGGCCTCCACATGCGCTGCGATTACTTCATCGGGAAGCTTTTTTTGCTCTATCATAATGTTACCTGCATGTAAATCGTTATGCCGTATACCTGCTTTATCGAGGGCATGTAGGCTATTTAGGAGGATACACAGGCGTTCGAGTGCCTTTTTGGGGTGATCAGTCCACCCTTTTTTGAATGATCTAACAAAATTGCCCAAAGGCAAGCCTTGGATTTTTTCTTGAATCAAGATTTCGTTAGTCATGCCTTGGATTCCTTCTTGAATCAAGATTGCGTTAGCCACTTTTTTTCCCGGCACGACGAGTTCAAGGCCTTGTATATCTGAAAGTTGGGTTCCTGAGGTAATATTGTGGCGCATATCCATGATGCGTTGCCCTATTTCGGCTTCATTTTCGATATCACCTGTTTTTTGTACGAAATTCTCAAACCCAGAATTGGTTATCGGATAAACAGTACCATAACTTCCGTGTCCCAGCTGTTTTCCAAGTTCAGGCACAAAATTTTCCGGAATGGCATCCAGAGGATCGGGATTGGCCTGTAGATATTTTCCAACATTTACTCCCGCTGAGAGAGCAGAAAAATGTATACCAAACGATAAAAACGAAACAATGGGATGTGGAAATTTTTTCATAACGAAAACTATTTTTTACTTTTTTACGTAAATGTCAATTTATTTTCACTAAATAAGGCGATTATCAAATTTAAAAGACCACAGCGAGCGTTGTCGAGTGGCCAAGTTGTTGCGTTTTACGAAGGCGAAGTTCTCCTCGGTGGTGGAATTTATGTTTAGTATTATTTCATGAAAGTTTTAATTTTATTGCCATTTTACGCCTGTAATTTTTTATTCCAAAGCGGTATTTTATATATTCCTATTAGATTGTTCCTGGCTGAATGGTATAGTATTCGTTAGCCCAATCGGAAAGAAGAAGATTCGTTACTTTTTCCAAAGCTTCCTCAGCCGTTGGACGTCGTGTGGGATCGATGGAAAGGCAATCGGTCGTAATTTGTGCAAGTTCTTCCAGAACCGATTCGGGGTAGGATTTTCCAATAGCGATTCGCATTTTAGTATTTGCTTTATGAAATTTTTTCATTATATATTGGTCTCTCTTTATATCTACCTTCTTCATATCTGTAAACTTTCTTAGATCAGCTTCAAACTTTGTTTCATATTCGTCTCCATATGTTTCTTTATATATTCTTCTTTTGTCAGCTATTTCTTTTTTTATCATAGGCCTTTGGGGGCCCCGCAATTTCATCTCTAAGGACATTATTTCTGCTGCTAATTGATCTTGAGGCTGTTCGGAATCTTTCCATATTTGTGTAAGTTCTGCTTTTGCTGTGCTTCCCCAGCGGTTTTGCAATTTCTGAATCTGCTTATAATGGCTAAATCCTATTATTTTGCATCCATTGTCCCCAAAAAGAAAAGGTGGCATCAATGCTCCTAACGCTCGCATATTATCAGAAGTGTTTTGAGGAGCTTCTTCCTCGCTGACTTCTTTGTCGATTATGTAAGAGAGCCCAAAATCGATGATTCTGGGTATATATTCATACTGATCTTCAAAGGTTAAGTTGGCTCTAGCTGTTGCCCTTGCCTCCTCGAGTGCTCGTTTATTTCTTTCTGTTAAATCGCTTTCTTCTCCTATTATTCCAGTCCTTTGCCTTGCTTTGGCCTCCACATGCGCTGCGATTACTTCATCGGGAAGCTCTTTTTCCTCCACCATAATGTTATTTATCTGTAAATCGTTATGGACTATGCCTGATTTTCCAATGGCATATAGGCTATTTAGGAAGATGCACAGGCGTTCGAGTGCCTTTTTGGGGCTATCGATCCAACTATTTGTAAATGACTTAACGAAACCGTAAAGAGTTTTGCCGTGGACTCTTTCTAGAATCAAGGATTTATCGGTCATCATTTTTCCTGGCACGACGAGTTCAAGGCCTTGTATATCTGCAATTCGAGATTGAGGTGTAAGATTGTGGCGCATATCCCTGATGCGTTGCCCTATTTCGGCTTCATTTTCGATATCACCTGTTTTTTGTACGAAATTCTCAAACCCAGAATTGGCTATCTGATGAACAGTACCATAACTTCCTTGTCCCAGCTGTTTTCCAAGTTCAGGCACAAAATTTCCCGGAATGGTATCCAGTGGATCCGGATTGGCCTTGCGATATTTTTCAACATCCACTCCCGCTGAGAGAGTAGAAAAATGTATGCCAAATGATAAAAACGAGACAGTATAGTATGTGGATTGGTTCATATCGAAACTCATTCTTTGCAATTTGATGTAAATGTCAAAATATTCCTTAATAAAACTTTCATTTTTCACGATATAACCAATGATGAATTTGCAAAAATGACATCCAAATCAACGTCGGCGTTTGTAGGCAACATTTGCTTGAAGATCGGCGCTTCTCTTTTAGATCTATTGCTGTGGTTGAAAATTTGTATCCGGGGATGCATTACGATGTTGCCGTAATCGGCAGTGGATTAGCGGGCTTGACGGCGGCAAATTATCTAGCAAAGTTAGGCTATCGAATTGCATTGTTCGAACAGCACTACGTTCTCGGGGGCCTCGCAGCTTATTTTCCCCGTAAAAATCATATTTTTGATGTCTCGCTTCACGGATTCCCTGTCGGTATGATTAAGTCCTGCCGAAAATATTGGTCCTCTGAAATTGCGGATAGCATCGTACAGCTGAAGCGCATTCGTTTTGTCAATCCACAATTTGACATTGAGACGACGTTTACCCGGGAAGATTTTACGAAAATACTGGTCGAAACATTTCGCATTGCACCGGAGATGGTTGAAAACTTTTTTATTAAATTGCGACAGATGAATTTTTACGACGACGATCGCCAATGTACGCGCGATATTTTCGAGGAATTTTTCCCTGGTCGCGCTGATGTGCACCGCCTGTTGATGGAGCCTATTGCCTATGCCAATGGATCGACACTCGATGACGAAGCGATTACCTATGGAATTGTGTTTTCCAATTTCATGAGCAAAGGCGTTTATACCTTCGAAGGCGGAACGGATCTGCTTATAAAAAAAATGACGGAAGAATTAATGCGCAATGGTGTTGATATTTTTAAATGTAGTAAAATTGAGAAGATTTTATTAAGTAATGATCAAATTATTGGCGTACGTGCCAACGGAATCGACGTGGAATGTCGTGCCGTTTTATCCAATGCGCATATTTTGAATACGATCAAAAATCTTGTCGGCGAGGAACATTTTTCGCCGGAGTTTTTAGCGAAGGTTCATAAAGCTCGGATCAATAATAGTTCCTGTCAGGTTTACATGGGTATTAAATCTGAGGAAATGATTGATGATATCGGCGATTTGATTTTTACTTCGGGAAATGAACATTTTGATAGCAAGGAACTAAAGGATTTTCATACAAAAAGTCGTACATTTTCGCTTTATTACCCTAAAACTCGACCAAACGAAAAGCCAATGTGTGCCATTGTAGCTTCCATGAATGCCCACTGGGATGATTGGAGCAATTTGGATGTGGCGAACTATCAATGCGAAAAAAACCGTATCATAGAAGACAGTGTCCGATGCTTGGAGCAATTTATTCCCCATATTCGCGAAAAAATTGATCACATCGAGGCCGCTACTCCTAGAACTTTCTTTCGATATACGGGACATCCTTGCGGAACGTCCTTTGGGACGAAGTTTGAAGGACTCGAAATTTCAATGGATCTTCCCGGGGAGATTCGAGGACTCTACCATGCGGGATCCGTAGGGATTATCATGTCCGGATGGCTTGGAGCAATGAACTACGGTGTAATCGCAGCCCACAAACTTGCCCTTAATTTATAGTATGGCTTCATTTAATCAAACGATTCAAGGAAAACGATTAAAATCATTCCTTTCTCGGATTTCCATGTGTTGCCACACGATATTAAAGATTTTTTGTAAATCGATACTACAAAAACGCCCTGGAATACTTTCGTACATTTTCCTCGTATCGATTGCGAAAATTTTTAGCTCTGGGGCTGTACTTTTGGAACATAGGTATATCCAATGCCATGCGAAGTGCGAATGACGTCATCGGTTTCGATTCCATGCGCGCTAAACATTTTTCTAAGCTTAACGATATATTGATCCAGGGAACGGCTTTTCACATTTGCATGTTCTCCCCAAACATTATGAATAATGCTTTTTCGACTAAGTATAAGATGTGGATTTTGGGCAAAATGGGATAAAATTCCAAATTCTTTGCGTCCAATCTTTTCAAAGGAACCATCTTTAAATCGAATTTCAAGGCGGCTTGGATCGACTTCCGTGCCCAAAAACTCAAATGTTCCATCGGTTAGTGACGTATTTGCCGTTAACTGGGCATCTCCAGATCGACTGGTTCGGCGTAGCACAGCCGTTATCCTCGACAATAGTTCACTCAGGCCGAAAGGCTTTGTCATATAGTCATCGCCTCCTGCTTCAAGGCTAGCTACTTTTATTTCTTCGCGATTTTCGCCGGAAATAAATATGGTAGGTATGGATATACTTCTTTTTTTGAGATCTTCGAGAAGCGAAATACCATTCTTCCCCGGAAGATTCAAGTCCAAAAGCATTAAATTTGAAAAAGAACGCTGCAAAAATTGTAATGCATCATCGGCATTATAAAACTTTTGAGCTTCCATTCCGGATACTTGTAATTGTTTCTCAATGAGTTCAGACAACTCACTATCGTCTTCTACGACTAAAATTAAGGGTTTCGACTTTGCTGCCATATGGAAGAATCTTTTGCGGATCGTTTTAGCAATGTCAAGTAAAATTTACTCAGTTTTTCTAAAAAATTTTGATTCATCTTTTTCATCAGTAAAAATCTAGGAAAATTGATGATTTAAGGGTAGAAAACAAAAATAACCTCAAAAAAAAGTTGTGCTTCACGAAAGGCATGTTACTTGTAACTAAAATTTTTTTAAAAGTCAATTGAATTATGAATACGAAAAAACGCATTGTTATTTTAGGGGCAACCGGATCCGTTGGGATGACGGTTTTGGAGGAAATTGCTCGCTACGGGGAGCATTTTGAGGTCGTAGGTATTTCGTGCCATTCGAATATCGAACGTGCCGAAGTAATCGTTAGAAATTTTTCTGTGCAGGCATTGGCTGTGACAAACTCCCAGATTGCCGTACCGAAAAATATTTGCGGAAAAATATTTCGCGGGATTAATGGTCTGATCGCCATGGTGGAATCGTTGGAATTTGATGCAATAGTCGTTGCAATGGCTGGAGTTGATGGCTTGCGACCGGTATTGCGAGGGATTGAACGGGGAAAAGTAATTATTCTAGCAAATAAGGAAATACTAGTTGTTGCCGGTGAATTGGTCATGAATTTGGCCAGGGCTAAGGGGGTAACAATCCTGCCTCTGGATAGCGAGCATAATGCGATTTTCCAATGTACCCGTGGCGATAATCGCTTTATTAGGCGACTTTGGTTAACGGCTTCGGGGGGGAAGTTTTGGAATCAGGATCGCCAAGCAATTGAAAATGCGACGGTCGCAGAGGTATTGCAGCATCCCAAATGGTCCATGGGAAAAAAAATTACTGTAGATTCGTCGACGATGGCGAATAAAGGGTTGGAAATTATCGAGGCAATGCATCTATTCGGTGTGGACCCGGCACGAATTGAGGTTGCGATTCATCCTGCCTGTGCAGTACATTCCCTGGTTGAATTTTGCGATGGCAGTTTTTTAGCGCAGCTGTCACCCATTTCGATGAAATACGCAGCGCGTTATTGTCTATTTTATCCAGAACGCATCAATGTTAGTGAACAATCCTTGGATATTTTTCAGCTCAATGAACTGCGATTTTTCCGGCCCGATTTTGAAAAATTTCCTTGCCTAAGGCTAGCGATCGAAGTAGCCCAAAGTAAGCAGAGCAAGCGCATTGCCTATAATGCGGCCAATGAGGTAGCAGTGGAATTATTTTTGAAAGAAAAAATTGCATTGTGGGCAATTCCTGAGATTATTGAGGATGCGTTATCAAAGGTGGAGGATAAGCATTATTCAACGGTCGAAGAAATTTTAGCGGTTGATCAGATGGTACGGAGTAAAGCAGGGCAATTGGCAAAAAGGTTTAATGTTTAGTGGATGTACTTTGTTGTGCAATTGCGTCGTTTATTTTGTACACCTGTCCGCGGCTATGCCGCGGAACCTTTCTTTGAAAGGTAGGAAGGCAAAGCCTTCCTACAGGTGTACAAAAACACGGCCTAATGCCTAGAAATTTTAATTTTCTTGAGCATGGGTCGATCTTTCTTTTAAATATAAGCCTATGGGCGTTGAAGATTTAGTGATTATCGGCAGTGGTTGTGCCGGGCTGACAGCAGCAATTTATGCGGCTCGCGCTGATCTTGCCCCGCTAGTCATTGAGGGCCAGCAGCCGGGTGGCCAATTGATTCGGACGACCAGCATTGAAAATTTTCCTGGATTTCCAGATGGAATCAATGGATTTGACTTGGTGAATAATATGCGTACACAGGCAGAAAAATTTGGTGCCCGTTTCCGATCCGGTGTAGTTGAAAGCATCGATTTAAAGAAAAAAGTTGTTGATTGCGAAGGTGATCGAATTGAGTCGCGTGCGATAGTTGTTGCAACGGGAGCTGTTCCGCGAAAGTTGAATATTCCCGGTGAGGAAGAATTTTGGGGAGGAAAAGGCGTAAGTCCTTGTGCGACCTGCGATGGCGCGTTTTATAAAAATAAAGTAGTTGCAGTGATTGGCGGAGGGGATTCGGCGTGTGAAGAGGCGCATTTTTTAACTCGTTTTTGTTTAAAAGTTTACCTCATTCACCGTCGAGATCAGTTACGTGCCTCAAAAATTATGGCGGATCGGGTGTTATTGAATCCGAAGATCGAAGTACTTTGGAATACCATTCTCCTTGAAATTTGTGGCAAAGAAAAAGTAACGCATCTGTATTTAAAAACCCAAGATAACGAATATGATTTATCATTTGATGGCGTATTTTTAGCGATTGGGCACATACCGAATACAAAAATTTTTGAGGACCAGGTCGAATGTGATTCGGAAGGCTACATTCTTGCGGATGGTATTAGTACGGGGATTCCCGGAGTATTTGTAGCGGGCGATTGTTGCGATCGGCGCTATCGGCAAGCGGTTACGGCGGCTGGAATGGGAGCGGCGGCGGCCATTGCGGCTGAGCGTTATTTGTCATGAATGAGTCTTTTAAATTTAAGGCGGATAATCCAGCAGTTTCCGGCCTGAGGCCATCGGCATTCAGTGATTTTGCAGGCCAGAGTCGGGTACTTGAGAAGTTACGCATCATGACTTCGGCGGCATTACGGCGACAGGAACCTTTGAATCATATTTTACTGAGTGGTCCGCCGGGGCTTGGGAAAACGACACTAGCCATGATTCTTGCGGCTGAGATGCGCGCTAATATTCGCGTCACATCGGGGCCAGTGGTTGAGAAGGCTGGCGATTTGGCGGGAATGCTGACTGGGTTAGAATACGGCGATGTTTTATTTATCGATGAAATTCACCGCCTTTCCAAGACGGTGGAAGAGTACCTTTATTCGGCGATGGAGGATTACCGCATCGATGTGATGATTGACCAGGGGCCGAATGCTCGGAGTATCCGTTTAGATATCCCGAAATTTACGCTTGTTGGTGCGACAACGCGTACGGGTTTATTGACATCTCCCCTGCGGAGTCGTTTCACATTGCAGGCGCGATTGGACTACTACGATGCAAAGAATTTATCAAAAATCGTGGAGCGAAGTGCAAGACTTTTACGCATCATCATTCAAGAAGAGGCTGCATTTGAGATTGCATGTCGTTCCCGAGGAACGCCAAGAATCGCAAATAATTTATTATTTTTCGTTCGCGATTTCAGCCAACAAAACTCGGAAGAAATTACATTAGCCCATGCTAAGGAAGCCCTATTGCTATTGGACATCGACGAACACGGTTTGGACGAAATGGACAAGCGCATATTGGAAGTGATTGGGCAGAACTACGGCGGTGGACCGGTTGGTGCGAATACCATAGCGATAGCGATAGGGGAGGAACGGCAGACCTTAGAGGAAGTTCACGAACCCTTTCTTATCCAGGAGGGCTATTTACAGCGCACTCCCCAGGGCCGCACCCTCACCTCCAAGGCCTGGCATTTACTAGGAATTGATCATAACGACCTCTAATCTTTTTCCGGAAAACTATCTTGCGGCGGTAGCTGATCGGATGTCTTCTAAAACTGTGATTTTAAAATTCCGGGATTGCTGAGAATTTCGATTAGTATTATCATATCTTTCGTAATACCTAATAGCATCGTCTAAATATGGCCATGACCACTGAGCCAACAAATCCCTTTGTATATTGGCTGGATCTTGAGAATATTCCTCATATGCTTTAACAAGCGCGTTTCTTGCGCGTTTATAGTGTCCTATAGCGATTAGCGGCTCAATGGCTTTGTAAACTCTCTTCATGCCCGCTCTATTGTTTGCAGGAATATTTTGCCTATTAATGGTGACCCCAAAAGAGGAAAGCGGAAAAAGAAGTAAAAAACTAAAACTAAAAATATTATTCACACTCATAATACCCAGTATATAAGATTAATCATTCGAAGATTTCAACATTTTTAAAGGCACTTCCAATAATAAACACAATTCTTACAGTTTGTCGGTTAGGAGGAGGTGCACCAGCAATAGCTGCAGGTATTGGAGCAACAGCTGGAACGGGAACTCCTCCTAGAAGAGGTTGGATTACTCGATTAGCCGGTAAGCTTAATGCTGCATTTCGGCCAACCAGGGCAGCGGTGAGATAAACTCCTTTCATGGGTTGCCTGTATCGTAAATTGCCAACTAAGCTAACAGCTGGAGGATTAAGTAGTAAGTTTCTTAGGTGTGTAGAAATAAGGAGGGTAACTTGATTTCTGCACATAGCACACATGGGGAGTTTATTTTTTAGGTGCACAATAAGGGCTATAATGCTTGCAGTATTTGGAATATGGGTTATTAAACTTGCGCGGCTATCCAATGGGATAGCTTGAGGTGCCGGAGGTGGTAGAGGTGCCGGAGGAGGTGGTGGGGCTAAAAAATGCGCAAAAGCTCGTTCCGAATGTGCTTGT
Source organism: Puniceicoccales bacterium (assembly GCA_031267435.1). GTDB lineage: Bacteria > Verrucomicrobiota > Verrucomicrobiia > Opitutales > LL51 > LL51. Next base: position 21,697 of record JAIRZB010000052.1, read on the forward strand.
GACCGTGCCCGTCGAGGTATTATATTTTGTGCGGCCGTCCAATTTCCGGAGAAAGGAAGAGAGACTGGGCCTCCTGGAGTTGGAAAATTTTGTCCAAATGAATGAAAAAAAAAGTTAGGAAGGTTTAGATTGTGATTAGCTCCAGGGAGTAAAGGAACTATTGCAGACCTAAAAATATCTCCAAAAAAGAAAGTATGATAATCATACTGCCCTGCTATAACTGCTCCTGCGGGTGTTACTGCTCTTGATATGACGGTAACAGCAGCCAAAGCAAGGTGCACAAAGTCATCTATCGACCAGCCGGCCGCAGGTCCCAATAAGTATTCCAAATCATAAATATCCGTCGAGTAAAACTCTCGGAGCCTGTTGATCAATGCATTCATTTGTATTCCAGGAGCAGGAGGAGCGGCAGGAGCAGGAGGAGCAACGGCAGGAGGAGCAACGGCAGGAGGAGCGGCAGGAGGAACAACGGCAGGAGCAGGAGGAACAACGGCAGGAGCAGCGGCAGCAGCGGCAGCGGCAACGGCAGCGGCAGGATCAAAATCTCCTAGGGAAGCATTGTGGCAATAGCTTATGAATTTATCGACGGCTACCGTATCGGAGTGAACAGCGATTTGGGCGGGACCAGCTCCCAATGGACCTGCGTGTATTCCTGCTGCAGCTATTGGTCCTGCTACAGCCGCTGCTAATGCTGGATCGAAAAGATTTGCATTGGCAAATGGAACACCGGCGACAGCGGCAATTGGCACATTCAAAACTGCTTCCATTTGCACATTTTGCCCCAAAACAGGGGCGGCAGGAGCAGCGGCGGCCGAAAATGCATATAAATTGTAATAAACAGAAAACAAAAACGAAAGAATTTTCTTGACAAGCGCCATACGACTATACCATAGACTATCCCGGTTGATAGGGCAAGAAAAAATGAGGGTATTTCT
>JAIRZB010000058.1 GCA_031267435.1 Puniceicoccales bacterium
CCAGGGGATGGATCCCCTGGTCAGGGGTTCGTAAGGGGAAGAATTCCCCTTACAAAAACTCATTTAAATTTATCGACCAAATAATCGGCACAGCTATCCAAAGATTCCAATTTGGAATAGTCTGCCTCCGGAACATCGATGGCATATCGCTTACGCAACTCCATAACAATGTCTAAAAAATCCATGGAATCCAGATCCAACTGTTCGCGCAGAGGAATATCCGTCTGCAAATCGCCGGCATCCTCATCGGGGGCAATTTCGGCGATAATTTCACGTACAAGTTCTCGAATCTCTTCCTTTGTTTTGGTCATGGCTACAAACTAACTGACCCGATTCTTTTGAAAAGTTTTTGTTGTGTCAAGATATATGTTGGCTTTTCACAAAAACTTCGCTATAATCGGTTCATGAAATTTTTATATGCCCATTGGCGAGTCGCCTACATTGATGCCCCCAAGGACCCGACAAGTTATAATCCTTTTTTAGAGATTTTGAATGACCCGGATGAAAAAAAATCGCTCCTGCTATTGAGAACACCGCTAAGTTTTGTTATTTTGAATAAATATCCTTACAATGCGGGACATCTGCTCGTCTTACCGCGCCGTGAAGTCCAGGAGCTGCAGCAATTGACCGACGAAGAGCGAATGGATTTTTTTCAAACGGTTATCCGCGCCGAAGTTATTTTAAGGAAAGCGTTGAATCCGGATGGAATCAACATTGGAATCAACCTTGGAACCGCCGCCGGCGCCGGTATTCCGAAGCATTTGCATTGCCATTTGGTTCCCCGTTGGACGGGCGATACGAATTTTATGCCCATCATTGCGAATACTAAAACACTACCGGTGGCATTGGAACATCTCTGGGAAAATTTAAGAAAATTTGTTTAATTTGTACGATTATGGATAGGCAATATTTAATTGTTGGAAATTGGAAGATGAATAAAACACCATCGCAATCAGCGGATTTGGTTAAAGAAATTGTGGATCTACGGCGTGGCATCGCTTCGCACGTTGCCATTGCAATTTGTCCACCCTTTACCAGTTTGGATCGCTGTGCAGCATTGCTAAGCGGTACGGACATTGCGATTGGTGCCCAAAATTTATACTTTGGGAAAGAGGGCGCATTTACGGGAGAAATTTCGGCATCGATGCTCAAAGATTTAGATTTGAAGTATGTGATTCTCGGTCATAGCGAACGGCGAACAATTTTTCATGAAAACAATGAATTGATCCACCAAAAAATTAAAGCGGCACAGGCCTCCCAATTGACTCCGATTCTATGCGTCGGCGAAACGTTGAATGAACGCGAGGCCGGCCAGACACTGGCGACCATTGGGGAGCAAATTTTGAGTGCATTGAATAGTGTGGATAGTAATTTAGTGATCGCCTATGAGCCCATTTGGGCAATTGGAACGGGCAAAACGGCCACACCGGAAATGGCACAGGAAGTGCATCGATTTATCCGTGAGCTGCTGCTAAAACAATTTGGAGAAAATGGGCAAAGGATACATATTTTGTATGGCGGCTCCATGAAACCGGACAATGCGGCAAGTCTTCTCAAGCAGCCGGATATTACCGGTGGATTGATTGGTGGCGCCTCCCTTGTCGCGGAAAGTTTCGTGAACATTGCCGCCGCTGCTCCCAATGGTTGATATTTTTAATCCGCGAGCATAACCACGAGGTCTATCAAAATTATTGCTTTGAAAAAAACTTAGACCGGCATGGGGCTTTAAATTTCCACACCGGTCGAATTGCTAAGGGAAATGGGCAGGGAATTTTATTGCCTCGGTGGAATGGAATCAGCGTTTGCTCCCGGAATTTCTTCGGACGGAACAAAAAATTGCAAATGGACAGGTGCCATTCGCACACGCTGGGGCGCATCGGGCTGCTGAGCTCTATCCATTGGGACAATTGGCGCATTCAAATTCCGCTTTAGCAAATGCAGATTTCTAATGATTTCACCTTTGATAATCCTATTGGTATCGATATGGGTTCTTGATCTTCCGATGAAAGCCCAAATTTGTTGCAAAATTGCCTTAGATCGCCCACATATCCATCCCCACCATGAGTTATTTTTGAACTTTTTTAATATTAAATCAATATTTACTTTTAAATATTCATTTAACCGATTGGCTTCATCGGCAATGTGCTCCCCTGCCCCATCGCCACGTTTCACCGCACTAAAATATTGGGCATGGAGTAAAATTGCATTAAACACAACAGGATCCAACCTATCGTCTAAAAATTGCTCACATATGATGTGAAAAATAGTCTTACCTTCGGAATCAGCTTTGTTTAAGAAAACTTTTTTCTCATCGGAAGAGAGATTATTAATCCAGAGAAGGATTTCAAAAATCATTTCATAATCATTATTATGGATGGCGATGTGTAGGACCGTTCCATCGATGCTTTCCATTCCCATTTTAGCTCCCTGGCGCATCAATAGCGAAACCATCTCCATTTGTTTATTTCTGGCGGCCATCATAACGGGTGTCAATTCATTCACGGCATCGTCAACGCTACAAAGATTACGCCTTTGGCCAGATTGGTCATAGTAATGTGCGGCCAAGAGAGCCGCTAGTGTCAAAGGATCATTTTGTTGAATGGCAACGTGCAATAATCCCTTTCCATCGGTAATTTTAGGGCATATAAAATTCAAATTTAAAAGTCTTAGTACCTCATCAAGATTGCGATTTTGAATGGCATTTATTAGGCACAATCGCACCGCATCCTTTTCTAATGATGTGAAATCGTCAAGGTATTGTTTTTGAGTTTTTGAAAAAAATTGCCATACTTTTTGCGCCGGATTTGCCGATAACCATGACCCAACAGAATGTGGCGAAATAGCGTACAATCCAAGCGATAAAAATATCACAACATCCAACCGATTCCTAATGCATTTACATTTCATTTTGCTTCCTCTCCGTAAAAATAATCTATTCAAATTTCACAATTTATCAAGATCTTTACTGAAATTGTATTATTTTCATATGTCATTGAATTTTTTCCCCTTGGAATGAATGGCAAAAAAATTTTAGATTATATCACTTTTTCGTTTTATGGAACACTGGCTAGATCGTCGAAGGAAGCGGCATGAATACCTTACCATGGCACATAATATCCGTGAATTGATCGTAGAAACAACGAAGGTGAATGGGGGGCATTTGGCTTCCAACCTCGGAATTGTGGAGCTATCGATTGCACTCCATGAGGTTTTCGATTCACCTCGGGATAAAATTATTTTTGATGTTTCCCACCAGTGCTACACCCATAAAATACTGACCGATCGGCGGCATCGATTTTCGACTCTTCGTCAAACCCATGGCCTTTCGGGGTTTACTTCACCACGGGAAAGTCCCCACGATCTATTTTACTGTGGGCATGCGGGAACGGCCCTATCCAATGCACTCGGCCTTGCAATGGCACGCGATCGGCTACATCAAAATTACCATGTCATTGCCGTCATCGGCGATGCATCCCTAACCAACGGACTTACGCTTGAAGCACTCAATCATATTGGAAAAACTAGGTTAATCGTCGTGCTCAATGACAACGGATACGCCATTGCTAAAAATGTGGGTTCCATTGCGCGCTATCTCAACGATATCATATGCAGCAATATCTATAATCGATTTAAAAATGTTTTAAAACATAGTATGCAAAAGCTGCCCTTTGGAACCGCATTTATTCATTTATTATCGCGCGGCAAACGTTTGATTAAGGCTTTTCTGCTTCCATCCTCATTGTTTGAGTACTATGGGTTGCGTTACATTGGCCCCATTGATGGGCACAATGTGGCGGATCTCGTGGATATTTTAAATTTTTGTAAACATGAAAAACATCCCGTGCTCCTGCATGTTAAGACGAAGAAAGGCCATGGCAATCCGAATGCGGAGTATTGTCCGGAAAAGACCCACGGAATTACGTCCGATCGACAGTCTTCCGAAGGATATTCCCAAATTTTCGGACAAACGCTGTGTAATTTAGCTGAAAAAAATCCCAAAATCGTAGCCATTACGGCGGCGATGGCGCGGGGAACAGGACTCGATCTTTTCCAGCAAAAATTTCCGGAACGATTTTTTGACGTAGGAATCGCCGAGGGGCATGCCATTACCTTTGCAGCGGGATTGGCCAGGGGAGGACTGCTTCCCGTATGTGCGATTTATTCAACTTTTTTACAGCGCTCGTTCGACAATATTTTTCACGATATTGCGCTACAAAATTTGCCCATTATTATCGCCATCGACAGGGCAGGACTATGCGCAAACGATGGTCCAACCCACCATGGACTTTTCGATATCGCATTTTTACGCAGCATTCCCAATCTCGTCATTATGCAACCCAAGGATGCCATGGAATTGCAAAAAATGTTAGAAACAGCGATCCATTTCCATGCCCCCTGTTGCATTCGCTATCCCCGAGGTGTGGCAGCTCAGAGCAATCACTGTGCGGCCATCGCACTAGGCAAAAGCGAAATCATTCAACGCGGCAAGGATATTTGTATCATTGCTTTGGGCGATAAAGTTTCCATTGCGCTAGCCATCGCTAAAAAACTATCCAACCATTCTTTTACGATCATCAATGCCCGTTTTATAAAACCATTGGATGAAACCACATTACTCGCCTGCGCCCAGAATCATAAAAAAATTTACACGCTAGAAGATCACGTCAAGGCGGGAGGATTGGGCAGCGCCATTGCTGAATTTTTTGTGCAAAAAAACATTCCCATTGATTTGCATATTTTTGCCTGGCCGGATTGTTTCATTCCCCATGCTTCGAACAACGAGGATCTTGAAAAAATGTATCATCTCACGGCGGACGATCTCGCCCTAAGCATTTCGCACGATTTCGAAAAAAAATAGCCAGAGGGCTCCGCCCTCTGGACTCCCGCAAGGAGTCACGGACTCCTTGACCTCGGTATGCGGCCAAGCCA
>JAIRZB010000035.1 GCA_031267435.1 Puniceicoccales bacterium
TCAAAAGCAAGAGGAATCCTTCCCCTTGCAATCCCCTTGCAAGGAACACAGTTCCTTGACCTAGGAATCCAGGCCCGCGGCTACGCCGCGGGCCTGGACAAAGGCCGCCTGCGGCCAAACCATGCGAAAATTTCGCATGGTGTGGCCGCTGAATTCATAAAGGGCTTGCAATCTTTTAAGGATCCCTAATCGTCCAATTCCACCTACCGTCTATGGACAAAAAAAGCCTTTTTCTTGGTATTCTTTGTATCGGCATTGCCTTTGGATTGATGATGAAACAAAGCGCGCAGTTGCGTGAAAATATGTCGACAGCCCAAAATAAAACGGCAACTGTAAACACGAATGAATTACCCCAAAACGCACAGCATAAAATGCTTGCCATCCCTTCTAGCGTGGACGATATTGGCATCGAAGTTCGCGAAACACAAAAAGATAATTTGGAAGAACATGTCTTCGATCATCAGCAATTCGTTATCCTGGAAAATGACGAAATTTGTGTGCGCTTTAATAGCGTTGGAGCTGGCATTCAGGACATTAAACTAAAAAAATATCCCGCCGTTCGTGGCCAGGAAGCCCCATTCGTTTTCAATGAAAATGTACGCTTACCCGCTTTAGCGCTATCCTTTGGCGCCGTCGACCAGTTCTTACTTACGGACTATGAAATTGTTTCACATACGACAAATGGTGTAATTTTTCGTAAAACCATGAAAAATGGCATCGTCGTCGAACGGGAATACCGACTGGCACAACACGAAATTCCCTATGTTTTGACGGCTCAAGTGCGATTTACTAATCCGACGGAGAAAACCTATGATCTGGAAAACATCTTTGTTGGATTGGGTAGTTTTCCCGCAACTCCAAGCGATGTATTGGGTGATTATCTCAATTTTGGCTACTACGATGGACGCAAAGCGCACTTTATTAGGGCCAATGATTTTTGTGCCAAAAGTGGTTTCCTGGGTATGGGCAAGGAACCTGCAAAAAATCAAATCACAGGCGATGACAAAATCGTTTGGGGATCAGTTAAAAATCAATTTTTTACGGGAGTTTTTACGCCAAAGATTCCCGGTTGCGGCTTTGTCGCAATGCCCAATGGAGTGGTCGATGCCGCTTACGGAAAAATGAGTGACAGTGTCGTTGGTAGCGTGAAATTGGCTGTCGGACGCATTGATCCCGGCATAGTAAAGACCATCGATGCCGATTTTTACGTCGGGCCAAAGGACTATGTTCTACTCGACCGCCTGGGCCAGGAACAGGACCTAGTGATGCAATTCGGTATTTTTGGATTTGTCAGCAAATTGCTATTACTACTCATGAAAGGCATCTATGCCCTATTTGGCAACTGGGGCGTAACGATCATTATTCTGACCCTTATCGTGAAACTACTACTTTGGCCGCTGACGACGGCACAGGTCCGTTCATCACGTAAAATGTCGAAACTCCAGGAACCACTCAAAAAAATCAAGGAAAAATATCGCGATAATCCACAAAAACTTCAGACCGAAACACTAAAATTATTCCGCGATAATCGCGTCAATCCTGCTGCCGGTTGCTTGCCCATATTCATTCAAATTCCGATTTTTGTTGGTCTATATTTCATGCTACGAACGACCGCCGAAATGCGTTTTGCACCCTTTCTATGGATTCCGGACCTATCCCTGCCGGATACCATTGCCCATTTGGGTAACTTTCCCTTAAACATATTGCCACTCATCATGGGTGTTTCCATGGTTTGGCAGATGAAAGTCATGCCTACGCCTTCGGTGGACGGAGCGCAAAAATGGGTATTCAAGATTATGCCCATCATTTTTCTTATTTTTTGTTACAACTTCCCCTCGGCACTCGTTTTATATTGGACCATACAAAATTTATTGACGATTGCCCAACAAATTATTCTTAATAGAAAAAACGATGACGCGTTACTCATCAACGATCCGGATGGGATAAATGCAAAAAGCGGATCAAGTGTAAAAAGAAAAAAAGTTTAGGAGGAAACCATGTCAGGTCATAGTAAATGGGCAACAACGAAACGCCATAAAGCAGCCGTCGACGCAAAGAAGGGCAAAATGTTTAGTATTCTCAGCAAAGAAATTACAATTGCCGTACGCGATGGTGGGAAGGATCCGGAATTTAATCCGCGACTGCGGATGGTTATTCAAAAGGCAAAGGCAGCGAATATGCCGGCGGATAATGTAAAAAAAGCGATTCAAAAGGGAACGGGTGAAATTCCAGGGATCGTCATCGAAGAGCTCATCTATGAGGGTTACGGCCCGGCTGGCATCGGCATAATTGTCGAGGTAACTACGGACAATAAAAATCGTACGGTTTCCGAAGTGCGCAGTACATTTGGTAAATGCGACGGCAATTTAGCGGGAGCAGGCGCCCTAGCCTTCAGTTTTCAGCGCAAGGGACAGTTTATTATCGATCGCACGAAAATTGCGGAGGATCAATTAATGGAAATAGTATTGGATGCGGGAGCGGAAGACGTTAAAGTGGATGATAATTGCTACGAAGTTTTGACAGCCATCGCGGACTACGATGCCGTTTCCCAGGCTTTGGAAAAAGCAAATGTCGAAATCGAATCCTCCGAACTGGCCTATATCCCGAGTAATACCATCGCCATTGACGACGAAGAAACGGCAAAAAAGGTATTGCGCATGGTAGAGCGATTGGAAGATCTGGAGGACGTGAAAAATGTTTTCGCAAACTACGAAATTTCGGATGAGCTGCTAGAAAAAATTGATCAGGAATAGCAAGGTAATTTTTATAAAAAGGTGAAAAATAATCCCTATGAATAGAAATGGATGAAATTTTTTGTTTATTGGCCTGATCTGTGAAAATTGTTGAAATTCTCATAATTTTGATTAGAAGCTCTTTCCCATTAGAAAAATTATGATTCCAGGATATTTTTGGTTAATACCCCTTTCAGCTGTGTTTGTACTCTACATGGCAACACGATTTTTTGGGATGATGAAAAATGAACCGGCGGGCACAGAGCGCATGGTAGAAGTCGCGACCTATGTACGCAATGGAGCACTGGCTTACCTGAAGCAGCAATATAAAATTGTAGCCATTGTATTCGTATTTGTAGCGATTCTTTTAGCGATAATGGCCTTCAAATTTCACCTTCAAAATCATTGGGTGCCGTTTGCATTTATAACGGCGGGAATTTGTTCGGGGCTAGCAGGATTTATTGGGATGCAGACAGCAACGCAGGCTTCTTCTCGGACGGCCTTTGCCGCATCACAATCATTGAACCAGGGCCTACGAGTTGCTTTTCGCAGTGGAGCGGTAATGGGATTATCGGTGGTCGGTTTGGCACTACTGGATTATTCTTTTTGGTTCGTGGTTTTAAATCTTTTCGAAGATGCTCTGCCCCAAAATGATCGAATGATTGTCATTACGGAAACAATGCTAACCTTTGCCATGGGAACTTCACTCCAGGCATTATTTGCGCGTGTTGGCGGTGGAATTTTCACCAAGGCAGCCGATGTGGGAGCCGATTTGGTAGGGAAAGTTGAAGAAAATATACCGGAAGATGACCCACGGAACCCGGCAACCATAGCGGATAACGTGGGTGATAATGTGGGTGACGTAGCAGGAATGGGAGCAGATCTCTATGAATCCTACTATGGGGCGATTTTAGCGGCAGCAACACTCGGAGCTTCGGCATTTGCAACGAGCAATTCTGATTTACAGATGAAAGCTATTTTGGCACCACTTCTGATCGGAGCAGCGGGTGCGATACTTTCCGTTCTAGGAATTTTTTTTGTAAAGACAAAGGAGAATGCGAGTAATTTGGAGCTGCTCCGTTCACTGGGATACGGCATAAAATTTAGTGGCCTTTGCATTCTTTTAGCTTCACTAGGGATTTTTTATTTTCTAGATATTCCGGATATGCTATGGCGACTATGGGGTGCCGTTGCGATCGGTTTAATTTCTGGAGAAATTATTGGAAAATCATCGGAATACTACACCTCTCAGGCTTACTCATCGACCCGCTATGTTGCCGAACAGGCCAAAACGGGGCCCGCCACGGTCATTATTGGCGGCATGGGAGTAGGCATGCTATCGACGGCAATTCCCGTGCTAGCGGTCGTTACGGGTACGCTCCTTGCATTTTCTTTGATGCAAAATTTTGGTGGAGAAAAAAATATTATCATGGGTCTATACGGTGTTTCAATAGCGGCAGTGGGCATGCTATCGACACTGGGCATTACGATGGCAACGGATGCCTACGGTCCCATTGCAGATAATGCGGGAGGCAATGCCGAGATGTGCGGCCTTGGCGAGGAAGTACGCAAGCGAACGGATGCTCTGGATGCGCTAGGTAACACGACAGCGGCGACCGGCAAGGGCTTCGCAATTGGTTCCGCAGCTTTGACGACCCTAGCCCTACTTGCCTCATATATGAGCGCAATTAAAGGAAGCATGCTTAATTCGGGTAGGCAATCCATCATACTGGATGGGAATAATATTCTAGTCGAATCGCTGACCCTGGCTGATATTATTAATTATTTTCAAATTCATTTATTAAATCCGAATGTCCTAATGGGATTATTTATCGGAGCGATGCTATCCTTTGTATTTTGTGGATTATCGATCAATGCGGTAGGGCGTGCGGCTGCAAGTATGGTGGAGGAGGTACGGCGGCAATTTCGAGAGATCGCAGGAATTATGGAAAATAAGGCAGTTCCAGACTATGCCCAATGCGTAAAGATTTCGACATTTTCGGCACAGCGGGAGATGATAATTCCTTCATTGGTAGCGATTCTTTCGCCAATTTTGGTAGGAGTAATACTTGGAGTATCGGGAGTCGTTGGATTATTGGGAGGAGCCCTATCCTCTGGTTTTGTTTTAGCAATTTTCATGGCGAATTCTGGTGGAGCATGGGACAACGCTAAAAAGTACATCGAAGAAGGGGCGATGGGCGGTAAGGGATCGAATGCGCACAAAGCAGCGGTGATCGGCGATACCGTTGGCGATCCATTTAAAGATACGGCGGGTCCGAGTTTGAATATTTTGATTAAGCTAATGGCAATGGTTTCAGTCGTCGTCGTGGGTATTACCGTTTCTTTCAGCTAGATATTTTAATCACACAGTAAGTGAAAGTCTTCAAGCTATTCCTAGGGTTTTAAACGTGCCGCTTACTCCCGCCCTCTAATCTCTAGCATTGACGGCGTTTCGGAAGTTGTCAAGCGTTTTATGTTTGAATTTGGCGGATAATCGGGTTTCAGCAACCGGGCTTTTTCAATAACCAAATTTTAAACGTGCCGCTTACTCCCGCCCTCTGATCTCCAGCATTGACGGCATTTTGGAAGTTGTCAAGCGTTTTATGTTTGAATTTGACGGATAATCGGGTTTCAGCAACCGGGCTTTTCGACAACCAAACTTTAAACGTGCCGCTTACTCCCGCCCTCTAATCTCTAGCATTGACGGCGTTTTGGAAGTTGCCAAGCGTTTTATGTTTGAATTCAGCGGGTAATCGGGTTTCAGCAACCGGGCTTTTTCAATAACCAAACTTTAAACGTGCCGCTTACTCCCGCCCTCTGACCTCTAGCATTGACGGCGTTTCGAAAGTTGTCAAGCGTTTTATGTTTGAATTCAGCGGGTAATCGGGTTTCAGCAACCGGGCTTTTTCAACAACCAAACTTTAAACGTGCCGCTTACTCCCGCCCTCTGACCTCTAGCATTGACGGCATTTCGGGAGTTGTCAAGCGTTTTATGTTTCTCGAAAAAAACATCATCTTATAAAACATCACCTTATATTACCTATAATTTTATTACAGCTATCGGCGGCAAGACTATTGAGCTGCTGAAGCATATTCATGGCAAATTGGATGGCGGAATCCTGGCTGCGAATGGAAGAATCCACAGAGGATATCAGGCTATCCAGTAGCTTATTCGTCGTTTCCAGGACCTGCTTTTCTGCATCGATCTTGCTTATATCCAAATCGAAGTGGGCGGCAATGAGCGTCCCCGTTGACTCCACCATAGCCTTAGCTAGATCACCGCACAATTTCCCTGTGTTGTATGCCGCCCTTTTTTGGTCCCTGGTAAGTTCGGCTTTTGGCATTTCGATTTCGTCAACAGCTCCATTATCAACAGGCAATTGGTCTTTGATTTGGTTTTCTTTCTTTGGCGTTGCCAATTTTTCGCCAATTTTTTGCGCAGCAAGTTCAGCTACCACAGCAGCAAGCTTTGTAACAGCCTCCGTTACGGCCTTTTCAAATGCAAGTTCGCCGCGTTCTAGAATCAGATCAGCCATATGCATTCCATTCTTAAATTGCATAGCCGCTAGCTCCGCTCTCATCTCCCGTTCCATTCTCTTGCTTGCGCACGCATTCTCAAGCATCATCATCGTTAATTCCGCCGCCATATCATTGAGCGACATCGACGCATACGGATTTAACGAAACCGCAGAAGCCGGTATGCCTTCGAAAGACCGAAGTTGACTCGCCGTTGCTTGATCACTTGCGGAGAACGTGTCGCCAACGGAAATTGCCGGCCCACCTAACCGAACATCGCCCCCACTAACACTATTAGTGACCGGCACCGAAGGAATTCCAGTCATTAAAGCCGGTCTCCCTAGTTGCCCCACCCCAGAAGGTACTCCCTGCTGCGGTGTCGCTACTGTTGGCAATTGCCCGCCCCCAGAAAAATCAACATACGACGCCCCTACATTTCCAAAACGATCTACGGATGACATGAACTTATAGTAAAAATATGTAAAAATATTTCAAGCATTAAGTTTCAATCCCTTACATGCAAAAAAAAACTTGATTCCCATAAACTAAATCTTACCCATCATTCCCGACTAGCAGGTATAGTATAGCGGTAACACGTGAGCTTCCCAAGCTCGAATCGAGGGTTCGATTCCCTCTGCCTGCACCTCCCTTAGTTTTTAGCCAGAGGGCTCTGCCCTCTGGTCTCCCGCAAGGAGGTTTAGCCATGGGGCTCCGCCCCATACCCCGCAAGGAGTCACGGACTCCTTGACCTCGTTTAGCGGCCAAACCATGCGAAGTTTCGCATGGCTTGGCCGCAGGGTCAACTTAGTTGACCCCGCCCGCGGCTTCGCCGCGGGCGGGGGCCTTAGGGCCCCTCGGTCGGCCGGCACCACGGGCATCGCCCGAGGTACCGGCCGCAATCCAGGTCCAGGGGATGGATCCCCTGGCAAGGGGTTGCAAGGGGAAGGATTCCGCTTGCCCTGGCGGGGGATTCTAAGGGCCAGGAGCCCTTAGGTAGCCAACAATGTATTTGGGTCTAACCAAAAACGTATGGATAATTGTTCCGGACGGATGGACGGGATACAATGGTGCTGTTCCAGAAGTTCGCAGATGGATTTATACCACTCGGAAGCGAATACTTTAAGCAATGAGCCCATTTGTTTTCTTCGCTGTGTGAAAATGTTTCGGATTAGTTTTTTGGCTACTGGAGTAAAGCGTTGAGAATCGACTAATTGCTCCAAATAAATGATAGTAGAATTAACTTTAGGTCCAGGAAAAAAACTACTGCGTGCTACCGGAAAAATTACCTTACAGGTGTACATTGCGGACAGAAAAATTGAAATGGCAGAAAATTGCTTTGAGTTTGGCTGTGCTAATAAACGTTCTGCGGCTTCTTTTTGCAACATAAGCGTCATTGAAGTTGGTATATAATTTTGTTCTAAAAGGGCATCGATCCATGGCGTAGCGATATTGTAGGGCAAATTAGCAACGATTTTAAAAGGATGTGTAAAATCCGATAGTCCTGCAAGGGGATGTGCTACGGCATCGCCTTGAGTAATATGAAAATTGGGCATTTCCGTAAATATTTTCGAAAGAAATTGATACAATTTTTGGTCGAACTCAATGGCAAATACGCAGCACTGCTGTGCCAACAGTGCGCGCGTTAGCGTACCCAATCCGGAACCAATTTCGACGACACGCTCCCCCGGACAAAGCTGTGCCAACCGTATTGATTTCCAGACGATATTTTTATCGATTAGAAAATTTTGGCCCAACTGTTTCGATGGTCTTATGCCCAACGATTCGAGTAAAAGTCGCGTTTGTTTGAGTGACAACGGTTCCAGAATGGGCTCCATAAATTGAACCAAACAATATTTTCAAGATGCACACGAAAATTAAATTAGGGAAAGACTTTGCTAATTCTATTTCCCAAATTCGATCTATGGGTTAGGGACCTTTTCGACGAGCATTTGGGTTTCCAAGCCTGGAAAACGTTCGGAAAAAACCTGCATTTCCGGAGTTGACATCAATAGATGGGAAACCATTCCCATTTTGGCATCGAGATTATCAATGAGTGAAACAAAAATTGCTTCCGGCGAAGAAGGCAGTATGACAGCACCGAACTCTAGTTGTCCCTGATGACTGAGAATGATGTGCTCGAGGCGTTCAAGTAGCGCGGGATCCAGCTCATTTTTAATTCCAGCGCGGCGCACAATGCGATACCCAAGGACGATATGTCCCTGAAGGTTTCCAATTTTTGTTCGTGATACGGCGAGATCACCGGTGTATTCTTCGACTTTACCGACGTCGTGGAGGATCATACCTGCGATGGCAAGATCACACGGAATATCGGAATAAAATTTTAAAAGTGCTACTCCGGCGCGTGTCACATGCACGGTATGTTCAAGAAGCCCAGATTTATAGGCATGGTGCATAACTTTTGCGGCGACACTGGTAAAAAATGGTTCACCGATATCTTCGAGTACGGCAAGGACAGTATTTTTGAGTTGCGGATTTTTGATGGAATCGATATAGGAATAAAGCTCAAGTTTTAGCGCTTCCGGATTTTCGAGTGTCGTTTGTTCCACTTGGACCCGCCAATTGCCATTTTCAATTTCCTTGTCCGATAGTTTTTTTGCCGATAAAATATCGGGACTAAATGTGCCCTGGTAATACCGGCTCATGCCCTCGATGAAAATAATATCACCGGGTGTATTCGTTTGAAAAAAATTAAAAACGGAAGAATTTGAGAAACATGTAAAATTAAAAGAAGAATACTTATCGCCGACCTCAATTTTAAGAAATTCAGAACCATTTTTCGCATTCCTGCGCTCTACTTTTTTTAAAACGAGAATCGATTTAAAGACGACAGTTTGACCTTCCGGAATCATTTTAAGCTCTGTAGTATTCGAAAACTTCTCCATATGTACCGAAAGGAAAAGGAAAAATTACACAATGCAAACTTGAAAATATTTAAATTTTAATTCGACCGTCCATAAAAAAAGCGCCACATACACTGCAGCGCCTACAAGGTTATAAAAGAACATATTTAGTTGATACCTATGAGACGTTCCATAAATGGAAACGTTCAAAAAAAACTACCCGTTGAACATAAAAAAGCGCCACATACGCTGCAGCGCTTACAGGGTTATAAAGGAATACATTTAGTTGATACCTATGAGACGTTCCATAAATGGAAACGTTCAAAAAAAACTACCCGTTGAACATAAAAAAAGCGCCACATACACTGCAGCGCCTACAGGGTTATAAAAGAACATATTTAGTTGATACCTATGAGACGTTCCATAAATGGAAACGTTCAAAAAAACTACCCGTTGAACATAAAAAAAGCGCCACATACACTGCAGCGCCTA
>JAIRZB010000081.1 GCA_031267435.1 Puniceicoccales bacterium
CAAGGAACATAGTTCATTGACCTAGGAGGCCCCGCCCGCGGCTTCGCCGCGGGCGGGGCAACTAAGTTGACCGGTGCGGCCAAGCCATGCGAAACTTCGCATGGTGTGGCCGCATATCGAGGTCAAGGAGTCCGCGACTCCTTGCGGGAGTCCAGAGGGCGGAGCCCTCTGGAGAAAAAACTTTTGAGAAAATTTACGAATAATGTTGACAAAGGGACAGAATTTTTAGAAGTTAGCGAACACTATTTTAATATTATTTATTTATTTATGGCCGATGATTGTATTGAGGTAACAGGAAAAGTAATTGCCGTTCTTCCGGGGACAAGGTTTCGCGTAGAGCTTGAAAACGGGCACCAGGTTTTGGCACACATTTCTGGAAAACTAAGGAAAAATTTTATTCGTCTTGCAATAGGCGATCGTGTTCGCATGGAAATGAGTCCCCATGATCTCGAAAGAGCACGCATTACTTTCCGACTTAAAAATGCAGTGGTCTATAAAAATACACCGATACACAGTTTTGGGCCACGCCGTTCCACTCGTTAATTTTTTATCCCGCTCATGCCCGACACGATTGTTGCTCTAGCCACGCCATTTGGTTTATCTGCCATTGCTAAGATCCGTGTAAGTGGTTCATTGACACAAACGCTAATTAAAAGACATTTTGGGAAAGAAAATTCGATTTCCCATTTTGTATTTTTGGCGCATTACCGGACTATTTCCGAAGAAATTCTCGATCAAGTCGTTGTATTATTTTTTTCTAGCGAGCGTTCCCATACGGGTGAAGATTCAATGGAAATCGACTGTCATGGCAACCCACTGATTATTCGTTTGATTATTGAAGATCTTCAACTTTCGGGATGCCGCATAGCCGAACCGGGAGAATTTACAAAACGCGCATATTTGAATCACAAAATTGATCTTTGCCAAGCAGAAGCGGTATTAGATATCATTCATGCAACCAATGAAAATGCGTTAAAAACTTCACAAAAGCAACTACAAGGGACTTTGAGTAAGAAAATTTTTCATCTCAGCGATGATTTACTTTTGCTATTGGTGGAAGTTGAATCGCGCATTGATTTTGTTGAGGAAGACCTCGAATTTGACGACAAAATTTTGAACAAATTGGATGAAATACTCAATGAAATCGAAAAAATTATCGACAGCCACAATTTTCGAAGAACATTGTTTCATGGTATTTCGATAGCGATTGTTGGCCATCCCAATGCGGGTAAAAGTAGTTTACTCAACGCATTACTAAACGAAGAACGGGTATTAGTAAGCGATATTCCGGGAACGACACGCGATTTTATCAGTGAAAATATTGCCATTGATGGACTTTTGATAAAAATCATCGATACGGCCGGTTTGCGCGCGACGAATGACGAAATTGAACAATTCGGCATAAAAAAGACGATCGAAAACATTTGCGCTGCCGATCTTTGCCTAATCATTGTGGATCAAAGTAGCCCCATGCCCCTCGAAAAAGAAATTGCGACAAAACTTCAAAAAAAAGTGTGTATTCTCGTTTTCAATAAGACGGATCTTAAAAAAAACTCATCACCCTACCATTGGGAAAAACTAAAAACTTTTCCACAAGTATTTATTTCCGCCAAATATGGTACGGGAATCGATATTTTAAAATCGACCATCGTAGATGAAATTCGGAAAAATTTACTTATGCCACAGGAGATAACGATCGCCATTAACGAACGCCACAGGGAAATTTTTCAAACTGTCCGCAGTTTAATTATTTCCGCAAAAAATATTCTTAAAAATCAGCAATCCTATGAACTATGTGCCAGCGATTTGAGATTCGCTTTGGAAACACTGGGATATATTACCGGAAAATATGATAATGAAGAAATGCTTGGGAAAATTTTTAATCAATTTTGCATAGGGAAATAAATCCTTAGAAAATCGATCTCTAGAATTATAAATGGAACAAGCATTGATAAATTTCTAAGGCAAGTAATTTTTTACTCATACAATTGGAAAAAGTAGATTTTATTTTTTTAATATTTCGATGGTGGATATTCGTTTAGATATAGGAAAACAACTGAACTAGGATATAAAACCCATTACCGAAGACAAAAGAGTGTAAACACTGGGGAGGCCATTGCGGCCCTCCCTTTAGGTGGATGGTTTTTGGGAAAAATTTTTTTAATTTTTATTCCATTTTACTCATTTGTTGGCCGATGATAATTGATTCGCGCAATTGGCTGGCTAAATCGGCAACATTGCCCGGGGAATTGGGAACAAAAATGACATTTGATTTGGAAGATCCGGCAATTTCCTTTAGTGTATCGATATACTGAATTAGGAGCACCATTTCCATGACATCCTTTTGTGAGAGTCCGGGAACCTGGCGAATAAATTCTTCAACGGAATCTTTCAGACCCGAAACGATAGCATGGCGTTGACCGGCAAGACCTTTTCCATGTAAGACACTCGCCTCCGCTTCCGCCTCTGCCTGTTTCACTTTGAGTATTTTTTCTGCTTCACCTTTTTCCGTAGCCGCAACACGCACGCGTTGTGCCGCATTGATTTCATTCATTGCCGCTTTAACATTATTTGCGGGCGAAATATCTGTTACGAGAGCCTTAACAATTTCATAACCAAATTCCGCCATAACATCGGACAATTCGGATTTAACTGCATTTGCAATATCGTCTTTTTTTTCAAAGACACCGTCGAGCAAAATTTTAGGAACCTGCGCTCGAACGACGTCAAAAACGAAAGCTTCAATTTGCTTCGTTGGATTCTGTAACATATAGAACGCCTCATAAATTTTAGTTGGTAAGATACGATATTGAACCGAAACCATCAGATTAATAAACACATTATCCTGAGTTTTGGTTTCGATATTTACATCGAGCTGACAAATTTTTAGCGACAAACGCAACCGAATCTGATCAATAAGAGGAATAAGGACATTGAGTCCGGGATTGGCAATGCGATAAAATTTTCCAAAGCGTTCGATAATTGCGCATGTCTGTTGTTCGACCGTGAATATACTTGCAAACAACACAATTCCCACCGCTATCAGTACGATAATTGATGTTTCTATTTCCATGATACCTCCTCCCCCTATTATACAAAAAAAGCGATACCTAATTCAAGTAATAAAGTAGAAAATTTAGCAAGCGAAGGTTTTTTTTGCGAAAGAAAACAAAATACTATTTACAAACAAAATAAATTTCAAAAAAAGTTGACTTAGAAAATTGCATCATCGCGCATTGCGTTAATTTTCGAAAATTTTGGTCGACATCAATGGAGGTGGCAATATATTTAGGCAACGGGCTCGGGTGGTGGAATGGTAGACACGCCAGACTTAGGATCTGGTGCCGCGAGGCATGAGGGTTCGAGTCCCTCTTCGAGCACCATTTTTAGATTTTGCCATTTTCCAAGATTCGTCAATGTAAAAAGCCACTTGACAGTTACCCTTTTTCTTCCAAGATTAACAGGTAGAGGGTAGGAGCAAGCGGCGCGTTTGCGACCTTTATGTTTCGCCGATCCTGGGCCGACCTAATACGGCAAACTTTCCAGCGCTTACATAGCTCTGCCGCATACTATCCTACTGCCCTCAGATGACTCAAATTCTGCCAAATTCGGGAGATTATTTTCCAGAAAGCAGCTTGACAGTTACCTCTTTTCCTCCAAGGCTGACAGGTAGAGGATGGGAGCAAGCGGCGTGTTAAAATTAAACCTTCGCCACCTTTCCGTTGCCACCTACGCCAATCCGGGATACTTTCATCGGAAATTGAAGTTTTTCCATTTTAGAAGTGAAAATGTAAATATTTCAAAAAACATCTTGACAGCGTAGTCTAATTCCTCAGGGATAAAAGCAAAGGATAGGAGTAGGCGGCACATCGAGATCAAATCTTCGTTACCTTCCATCGCCGCCTACACCAATCCGAAATACTTTTCCTGGAAATCTCGGAAAATGCGGTTCTCCATTCTAGAAAATGCAAAGCGCAATGGAAAATACAAAGCGCAAATATTCCGAAAAAATCGCTTGACAGCGTAGCCGAATCGTCCAAGGCTGACAAGTAGAGGGTGGGAGCAAGCGGCACGTTAAAATTAAACCTTCGCCACCTTTCCGTTGCCACCTACGCCAATCCGGGATGCTTCCATCGGAAATTGAAGTTTTTCCATTTTAGAAGTAAAAATGTAAATATTTCCAAAAACAACTTGACAGCGTAGTCTAATTCCTCAGAGATAAAAAGGAAAGGATAGGAGTAGGCGGCACGTCGAGATCAAATCTTCGTTACCTTCCATCGCCGCCTGCACCAATCCGAAATGCTTTTCTCGGAAATCCCGGAAATCGGAATTTTCCATCCTAGAAGGCACGTTTTGTAATTTGTTACAGTTTGCCGATTCCACTGCAGTATAAATGGCAAATTTTCCAGTGCTTATGTAGCTCCGCCGCATACTATCCTACTCCCTCTGGACGACCTAAATTCTGCCAGATTCGGAAGATTATTTTCCTCGAAAATCACTTGACAATGTAGTTTAATCCCTCAGAAATAAAAAGCAAAGGGTAGGAGTAGGCGACACATCGAGATCAAATCTTCGTTACCTTCCATCGTCGCCTGCGCCAATCCGAAATACTTTTCCCAGAAATTGCGGAAATTGGAATTGCGGCAAACTTTCCAGTGCTTACATAGCTCCGCCGCATATTACCCTACCACCCTCGGACGACTCAAGTTCTGCCAAATTCGGGAGATTATTTTTCGAAAAATCGCTTGATAGCGCAGTTTAATTCCTCAGAGACAAAAAGCAAAGGGTAGGAGTAGGCGGCACATCGAGATCAAATCTTCGTTACCTTCCATCGTCGCCTGCACCAATCCGAAATATTTTTTCCAGAAATCCCGGAAAATGAGGTTCTCCATTCTAGAATCTACCCCAGAGAATACAAAGCGCAAATACCAAAAAAATCACTTGACAATGTAGCCAAACCGTCCAAGGCTAACAGGTAGAAGGTGGGAGCAAGCGGCGCGTTTTGCAATTTGTTACAGTCTGCCCGATTCTACTGCAGTATAAGCGGCAAACTTTTCAGCGCCTATGTAGCCCTTGCCGCATACTATTCTACTGCCATCGAACGATCCAAATTCTACCAAATTCGTGAAATTTATTTTCCATAAAACATCTTGACAGTTACCCTTTTTCGTCCAAGGCTGACAGATAGAGGGTGGGAGCGAGCGGCATGTTAAAATTAAACCCTTGTCATCTTCCATCGTCGCCTGCGCCAATCTGAAATGCTTTTCCTGAAAATCCTGAAAATTAGAATTCTCCATTCTGGAAAATGCAAAGTGCAATGGAAAATGCAAAGTGCAAATATTCCTTCAAAAATCGCTTGACAACGCAGCCGAATCGCCCAAGGCTGACAGGTAGAAGGTGGGAGCGAGCGGCATGTTTGTGACCTTTATGTTTCGCCGATCCTGGGCTGACCTAATACGGCAAATTTTCCAGTGCCTATACAGCTCCGCCGCATATTATCCTACTGCCATCGAACGATCCAAATTCTGTCAGATTTTGAAATTTATTTTCGAAAAAACAACTTGACAGTGCAGTTTAATCCCTCAGAAATAAAAAGCAAAGGATAGGAGTAGGCGGCACGTCGAGATCAAATCTTCGTTACCTTCCATCGCCGCCTGCGCCAATCCGGGATACTTCCATCGGAAATTGAAGTTTTTCCATTTTAGAAGTGAAAATGTAAATATTTCAAAAAACAACTTGACAGCGCAACCAAATCGCCCAAGGCTGACAGGTAGAAGGTGGGAGCAAGCGGCGCGTTTTTTTATGTCTTTACTAACAAAGTGCCAGCATCCTGGAATTCAAAACCGAAGTTAATAGACCTAGATGCCCGTAACCCGTTGGCAATAAACGTCGCCTTGAGCCCTTCGGAAAATTTATTGCAACTTTCAATTTGCAGTCGCAAAAATGAAAAAATAATAGCTATGCCGAAATGTTCTGAATAAGCGAAACTAACGGCAAAAATAAACCGATTACCACGGAACCGACGAAAACCGCAAGAAAAATAACTAATATCGGTTCCACCAGCGAAGTAACACGCGTAATGACTTCGTCTAACTGCTCCTCGTAGGAAGATGAAACTTTGTTCATCATCTCCCCAAGCTTACCCGATTCTTCGCCAACTTTTATCAGACCCTCCGCCATTACCGGTAATACACTGCGCCGCCGTAAAGACTCGGTTAACGATAACCCCTGCTGCACATCCGCAATGGTTAGCAATAAATTTGTCTTCATATCATAATTTCCCACACTCGCACGGGCCATTTTTAATGACTCCACAACGGAACAACCGCAAAGCATGAGATCTCCAAATCTTCGAGAAAATAAAACTACACTCCACTGCGTAATACACTCACCAATAAGCGGAATTTTTAAAAGAATCTTGTAAATAATTTTCCTGAACATTGTAATTGTTTTGGCGGCAATGAATAGCAAAATTAAAAATCCAGCCAATAAAGAAACCTCCAAAAAATGTGAAGAAACAAAGCGACTGCTTTGGATAATGATGGTTGTCAATTTTGGCATACCCTTTGCGCCGATTTGATCGAAAATTACTTTTTCAAATTTTGGTATAACAAAAGTTGTCAGCAGTAAAACAACGGCCAATGAAACCAATAAAACCATCGCCGGATAAACCATGGCTGAGGTGATTTTTTTTTAATACGAACTTTCTTTTCTATTAAACTAGCCATTTTGGAAAGCGTATCGGATAATTTCCCAACCGCTTCTCCCGCACGAATCATTGCAATTTCCGATTCATCAAATTTTACGATAGAGGACATCAATGCTTCCGAAAAAGAATCTCCCGCTTCAATTTTCATAAATAAATCATGAATAAAAAGCCAAATATTTTTATTGCGGGTTTCCTGTTCCTCGAGAATGGCCAAAGAAGAACGCAAATCCATACCGGAGTCCAATAGAATCGCTAATTGGTTAACAATTTGTGCTTTTTTTTCAATTTTCAGATTCAATGACCCGGCTCGCTTTTTTTGTTTAGCACTTTTTTCTGCGACCTTTTCATTGGTTTTCGATTTTTTAGGCCTATAGCTATAGGATTTTTCGTTTCGTTTTCCAATTTTTGGGGCAACGGAGACCTGTTCCAGCTTTCCATCGTAGATTGCAGCAAAATCGGCGCCTAAGTTCGCCGTGACCGTTTTGGGACTAGAAGCAGAATCCATCGCTGATGCGATTGACGTTAAATCGGAACCGGCGATGTCCATCGCATCGATAGTAAATGGATGAATTTGCTGTCCCAAATTGTCATCAATCTGCTGCTGCTCCATGGCCTTGAAAAGATGCTTAGGTATGCGAAAATCGTCTTCCAAAGCATCCTCATTCTCGGGCTCTTCCGGAGTAGAATCAGCCTTCTTTTCGCTGTCCTTGAAAAAAAATTCCTGATATTTATCAATGGTATTTTGAAAAGAATTGCGTAAAAATCGTCTAAATTTCATGGCATATCCCCCTTAAATTTCACCTTTCGTTTTGCGATATTTTGTACGCTCTGTTTGACGGCAATATCATCGTTCTCTGCGATTTCTACACCAATAATGTGCTCAAAGATATCATCCAACGTTAGGACACCAACGATTTTACTATCTTTTTTCACAAAAGCAAGCTGCATTAAATTTTTCAACAAAGCATCCAGAGCATCGTCTACGAACATGTTATGGGAAAGTGCTTTGGGAGTCTCCATTAGTCGCCCCAGCTGCGTATGGGCACCATTGATCGCAAAGGCATGTAAAATTTTTCTGCGATGGACAATACCGACGAGATTTTCTGGATTATTGGCATATACTGGAATGCGACCCGTTGGAATATTCTCATTGTTCGCAATAAAAACGTCGCGAACGGTCATGTTTTTACCATAGGCACTTAGATGATCGAGGGGCGTCATAATCTGCTCAATCACGGTATAATCCATCTTTAGTGTATTCTCAATCATCTTACGTTCCTGATTCGTAAGCGTTCCTTCGCGTACGTTGCGTTTGGCAAGTAGCATAATATCCCGGTCGGAATAGGTCGATCGCATACGTCGTTTTTTACCAATGAGGATATCTAGGATTAAACGACAGGTTTTTGAAAAAGGATACATCGCCAGCATAACAATTCTCAACAAAAATGCCGCCGAAACGTATAATTTTTTACGATAAATTATTCCGAGATTTTTAGGTAAAATTTCGGAAAAAAAGAGAATGGTAATCGTTATGGCCATTGAAAAATAAACCAGCTTGTCTTCGCCGTAAATTTTGACCATCAATCCCCCGGCAACGATGGCGCCAAAGGTATTGGCTAGGGTGTTAAGCGTGATGATTGCGGCGGATGCTTCATCGATATTTTTTTTGCATTTTTCGATATAGTTGGCAGCGCGTCTATGTTTCGCGCGAAGGTCCTCAAGTTCAATATCACTGGCACTGAAAAGAACAGCTTCCAATAAAGAAGCGGTCGCGGAAACAATAATTGTTAAGATAGTAGTAAAAACAAATAAATGAAACATGCAACGTTCTTTATATAATAGGGAACCCCGCCGAAGATCAATAGCAATATTGCTAGTAAAAATATCCATAAAAATCCTTCCATTAATTTAATTTTTCGTTAATATCTAAACCGTTATGGTTAAACATATTCAAAAAAAATTGTCCGGCTGCATGAAGTACAGCCTACTAATGTTTACGGGTATTATCGGTAATGTAACCTATGGAAGTCAAAATGATGACGGTTACCAAGCTCTGGAACAGCTGGAAACGTCGGCCATGCGAAGAATACGTGGAGATCTCAATGGTGATACGGCGTATTTGCATGCTGTTCGAACTGGCAATGCGGATATGGTTGATTTTTATGTAAAAAATTTTGCTATAGATCCCAATGCGAAAGATCGTCAGGGAAATACGGATCTGATGCTAGCCATAAAAGGCGGAGATCAGGATGATTGGGGGGAGAATTATCAGATAATTTTTGCTATTGCAGCTAGCCTGCCAAATCGAAATTGGAACGTGCAAAATAAAAGAGGACAGACGGCGCTATTGCTATCCGTGGGATGGGGACGCCTTGAATGTATTGATGTATTGCTTGGTATAGCCAGGCCGGATATTCCTAATGCACCCAATCCGAATATTCCTATTGAAAATGGGGCAACGCCCCTAATTGCAGCGATCGGAAATACTATGGTCCCCCAAGACATAAGGATTGACATGGTTTCACGGCTCATTGCTCATCCATGGGTCAATGTTAATCAACGGGGACCGGATAATAAATTGCCTTTGCAACTTGTGTTTGAAGCGGGTTTAGCACTGCAATTTTGCAATCCCATTTGTCGGCGAAGCTTAGAGGATTACGATGCGACCGTTAGAAATATTGCCCTAGAGCTAATGAATAGATTGCAGGTACACACGCCAAGTCATTCTATGATTAGCGCATTATTAAATGATCAAAGGGTTAATGTGGATGATTATTCCCAATGCGATATTAAGCAATTGATCAAAGCAATTCTCGTGAAAATTGAATTTATATTGAACCATTTGCCAATCAATCCCGACAATTTCCGACCCGGTAGCATAGAACAATTGCGTACAGTAAACGAAAACACGCAGCTATACAATAATCTTCTAACGCAAAAAAATCTAGACGCTACCTATCAACTTTTCACCGAATTGCATTAAAATAAAAAATAAATTAAGTTTGCTCCAGAAGTGGTTTTCATTCTTATCTCCGGTGTTTTGCTTGGAGGGAATTCGATGGAGAAGGATTATGGAAAGAAAGTTTCATTCCATAGTTTTTCTTCATAGGAAAGTCCGGACACCGCAGAGCAGGATTCCGCATGAAAGTGCGGGGGTTATCGTTAAAGCGATGGCTACGGAAAGTACAACAGAAAGAATACCGCCGCAGGGTAAGGGTGAAAAGGTGAGGTAAGAGCTCACCGGGTATATGAGTAATCATTACCGCATTGGAAACCCAATCCGGTGCAAGACAGAATAGGGAACGGGGTTGCTCGCCCAATGGTTCCGGGTTTGTCGCATCTCCTCCGGGAGAAGCAATGCAGGTTGCTAGAGAAATGAATTCCGGGCCGTAAGGCTTACAGAATCCGGCTTATATCCAAGCAAAATACATCTTTTTTGGCTTCCAAGAACAGGAAAAAATAATTTTTTTATATTTTTTTTGCAGTCAAAAAATCCGAAACACGACAAACGATTATAGGAATAAAGATTATAAAATGATAGGAGAAGGAGGAATTTATGAAAAAAAAACATTACACTCATTGCAGCAACCTTGCTCCTTGAAGCACAAAAACTTCTAGGGAGCCATCAAATTTCGGAAGAAAGCGGTCAAATACTGAAGGAAAGCGATCGAACGTCTGAGGAAAGTCATTTACGCCTTTTTACTGACGAAGAACGGTAAACATACCATGCTATGCAGAAGATGTTTGACACTAAGCAGTACAAATTCAATTGCCACCGTAAGCTTAATGTTTTATCCGAAATATTCCATAAGGTCAGAGCATTTATTAAAGGTGA
This sequence comes from Puniceicoccales bacterium, assembly GCA_031267435.1. Lineage (GTDB taxonomy): Bacteria > Verrucomicrobiota > Verrucomicrobiia > Opitutales > LL51 > LL51. The sequence continues at coordinate 10,545 of JAIRZB010000081.1, forward strand.
TTTGGAGAGGGAACTAATCCATGGAATTGCCTGTGGTATACTTTTCCCTGAACAAGACTCTAATCAGCATGTTATCATAAAAAATATTGCCAGATTAAAGCTTCTATTGAACCGATCAAAATCTTCGATCAATGGTTCTTTGCTGCAGTTGGGCTATGAAACTATTTCACATATGCATCTTACTTTTTCCCAAATTTGATAACTTATCCGAAAACGAGAAACGGGGATCATCTGCGAACTTCCAAACCCCGCTCCTGCGACGATCCCAACGCCATTGGCGGATCCGTTGACAATACCTTTGGAACTGCCTCGGGAATCACCTTGGCCTGTCTTTACGGCGAATCCTGCCGACAACGCAGCAGCCAACGACCTTGAAAATACTTAGGGCTCCCGGTGATCATTGTTCCCATATGCACAATAGAAAACCCAAAACTGGCCTTTCCAATAGGGAATTTTATAAAAAAGAAGGTTGCTGGCCGTAATAGAATCTAAACATTCAATTGGTAGTTTATTCGGAATAGCTTAAACTGTTCCGATTCTTTCATTCCATAGCAATACGGAAAAATTTGGATTTTTTCATCAAAAACACTTCCTCTAAATTCTGGCTCCACAGGCCATACAAACCCCACATCAAAATGACACTTGCCGGAAAGAATACCGCCGCAGGCTAAAGACGGAAAAGTGGCGACAAATTGCTAGAGAAATGAATTCCGGAACGCAAAGTTCATAGAATCCGGCTTATATCTAGGTAAAATATATATTTTTCATAAAAACTTATTTGACTTATTAAATTTGTCAAATACCATTAAGGAAATGTATGGAAATTATAAAGCGTAAATTGAATAAGATTGCATTCCTGGTCTCAATGGGAATGCCTCAGATGGCGCCTGCGGCAGTTAATCTCACAGCTTTAGGACCGGTTCTGGAAGCAATGCTGGGACAAAATTCGGGAGCAGGAAGAGAAATAACTCCGGAAGAACGGCTGGATCGAGCCATAATAGTTGGAGATACAGAAACGATAGCTTTTCTGCTGGAAGCAGGGATCGATCCTAATGCGCCAGATCGACAATTAAGGACTCTGGCAATGAAAATCATACTGGGTAGAGATCAACTGGAAACGATACGACCGAGATTGGCCCTTGAGATGTTAACCTTGGTAACAAGGGCTAAAGATTTTGATCCTAATATGCGCGACCATAACGGAGATACCATTTTACATTATGCAACAAAACTCAGATACATAGACATTGTAGAACATATCTTGGAGTTGCCCAATATCGACATAAATGCACATGGATATTCAGGTGCAACGATAATGCATTTGCTGTCGACCATCATGATCAACTCACCCCAACCGGAGCTATGGGATGATATTATTGAGAAAGTATTAAAGCATCCCAACTGGAATGGCGAAGCCAAAAATGATAGAGGTCAAACCATAAAAGAGGTATTGGACGCTGCACAGGATACTATCAATGCATTGAGGGAAAAAATTAATGCAGCATTGGAGGCGAATCCCAATCCCCAGGAAGAACAGGAATTAGCCGACATCATCATTTCAACAATAGGTGAAGACGATGTGGATGCGATAGGAAACTATATCGACGAACACCCTAATTTTGACGTCAATTGGCAGCAGCCAGGTACTGGGCGCACACTTCCAATGATCGCCGCTGCGACAGGAAATACAACGGCCGTGATAGAGCTACTTCGTCGGACTCGAGGCTACAATTTTGAGTTGACGGACAATGACAAGAAAACCGTTTTTGACTACGCCAGTGATAATCGTAATGAAGACATGACTGCCGTATTGGAAGCCGCGGCGGAAAGAGCTCATATGTCGGAACAGGGTGACTAAATTTCATTCAGTTCGTGTTTTATTCGAAGGGTAAGAAGGATAATTCTTAAAAATTCCTGATCGATGGGCTTTTTTATGACACAATCGGCTTTTATTTGTAGTACTTTTTGGATGATATTCTGATCGACGTAGGCTGAAATAAAAATAAATGATGAAAATGGTGGTTGTGGAAAAAGTTTTAAAATTTTTTCCAGACAACAAAAGCCATCCATTAGGGGCATGTCGATATCACAAACAATGATGTCAAAAAAAGTCTTCATTTGTATCTTGGATAGCCCTTCTTCGCCGCTGCAAGCCACTTCAACTTCATTATCTAAAAAATTTAAAAGTTTTTCCAATGTAAATCGAACGGAAAAGTCATCCTCAATGAATAAAATTTTAGACATTGGTAAATGGAAGAATAACGCGAAAATGGGTTCCCTCGTGCTCATGGCTAAAAACCCTTATCGTTCCTTGATGCAATTTTACACAACGTGTTGCCAAATACATACCAATACCAATGCCTTGGC